>CAZGCO010000017.1:0-1973 GCA_964524475.1 uncultured Candidatus Saccharibacteria bacterium | reverse complement strand
ATTCGGGTCAAAAACATGATGACTGAAATTGGGCGCAATGTTGCGTGTTGAAAAATACTTTAAATAACCTTCTAAATCGGACGAAGAAAAGCGGTTAGTATTTTCTAACACAGGGTACAATGTATTAGATTTTGTAATTTTCCAAACATCTAAATACTCTTTATTTTGGGTGTTAAAATAAATGTTTTTATCGGGTGATAAACATAAAAGACTATGTCCAATATTGAATGCTAATGTGCTTTCAGGTAAGGATATAAATTGAAATTTTTTGTTCAAAATATCAACTTGTAATATTGTATTCTGAGGTGATGATGGGGGGATGCTACCATTGTAAATTTTTACATACAACATATCTGAAGTATATGAAAAAGTACCTGAATAATATGTACATTTGTATGATGAGAGTAGTTTACCAGCACGATCTTTAAGAGTGTCTAATAAAATATATGGTGTTGCAATACCTGTGCTATTGCTGAATTTATACAGCATACTCTGATTATAGTTGTTATATAAATACTCACTATTCGGAGATATTGAAATAGTGCTACTCACAGACCCTTTCTGAATCCCATGAGCACTATATACAATCTTTGATGTATCCGGTATATCTTTAATAACAGGGATAGCTATAAAGGGAGTATTATCTGATGTTAAACTTGAAATTATCCAATAATCTTTCCCGTTGGCGTGGATTGTCGCCGCTAAGGATTCAGATAAATAATTTTTGTAAAATATATTATTTAAGGGTCTTAATATTTCTCCATTTTTTGTGTTACGATTCATGTCAAGAGTATTGTATGCAATAGTACCTATATACTTTTCATCACCTGAAAATTCAATACCAATAGAACTTAAAAGCAGATATTTTCCACATTCATAATGTGAAGGTAAGACTATAAAACCTTGTTTTGTTGTCGGACAACCATGAAGGAAGTAGTTTGTCTTCGCTCCTTGCGCTGGGATTTTTCGCATATATGTATCTCTTACTATTGCCCTAAAGTCTTTTTTGGGAGAGATGCAATTATTATATTCAACGCCGTAAGAAAAAAGATAATTTCCTTTAACCGGATCAGAAATGGTAACAACAGTTTCACTGGCGAGTGGCTCAATATCAAGATGTTGTGTGTTAAATGATAATTTATCTAAGAATGACATTAACAACCCATTTGTGGTTAACCAATTATTATATTCTAGCTGAGCAGAAACAACCTCAATACAACATAGGTATACAATTATACAAGAAATAAAATGTTTCATGAAAATCTCCTTTAAATACAAAAGGAGAATCGGGCATAAACCCGATTCCCACAAAGTTAAAATTAATCGTCGCCGCATACTTTATAGGTTTGCGGTGTGCAACCCGATTGTATAGAACAATCAATCGTATTTGGATCAGGACATGGTGCGGAAGCTAATTCTACCAGTGTAATTTGGCCAGTGGAACTGACTCTATAACAATATTTGGTAACACAACATCCTGCAACATCGCATGGTGATAATTTCATACGATTAATACTGCCGAAAGGTCCGCCTTGTGAACTTGTTTCTTTTTTCCAACAAATCGGTCGGCTACCATAAAGTGTTTGATTACTGTTCAAATTTGTATGATCGGGAACATTACATGGATTGAACATCAGCCCTTTGAGAGAGTCAGAGTGCTGAGAAAACTGCCGATAATGAGTAAGTATGGTATCCATAGCTCACCTTTTATAGTGAATGGGAGAATTTTGCGGTTGTACAGAGTGTTGGTGAAAGGTCTTTCCACGCAACAGGTGACAATCACTGAGGCTAACTTACGAAAAAAGATATTGCAATCCAAACTTTTTTTCAAAAAATATTTTTGTCATGAACAGATTCTTCAAGATGCATAAAAAAAAATCCCTGACCATTTCGTGTATTGTGAGGGTATGGTGTTTCAAAAAATTATACTTTTCAAGATATAGAAAATTATATCCATCTAAAAGTGAATATAC
>CAZGCO010000016.1:0-5214 GCA_964524475.1 uncultured Candidatus Saccharibacteria bacterium | reverse complement strand
AACTGTGCGGGTAATTCTGTTTTAAATGGTCGATCTAAAATCATATCACGATAACCAGCAATACCGTACAAAGTGGCATCAAATGCTCGCACGTCATCACCCTTAAAGTAATAATAATCGTTAAACCATTTCTTCTTATAAGCTTCTGTTTTTTCATAAACTTTTTTCTGAAAAGAAGCAGGATATGCATTAATCAAAAGTTTTTCTGTTACTTGAGCAGAATCAACAACCTCTAAGAGATTATGGTTCCTGAGAAGTCCAAGCATTTCATTTGCATGACTAATTGACGTATACCAAGCAACACTTGTAGTTGCTCCCGCGGGAAGCCAAGCACGCATAATATCAAACATACGAGCTTTTGTTGCTCTCTCCCAATCAGACTTAGATACTTCTTTATTTTCTTCATCGTACGGATTTTGTTCTTGTACATGTTTCAACACCTCTTCTTGGTATTTAAAATAAAAACTTCTTCGCCATTTTGATGTTGTGCCTCTGCTAAGTTTACACCCACTTCTCTTGCACTTGCTGATTAAAATCAAAAATAGATTCTCCTTCTGTGAGGACAGGATTTCCTAATTTATCAAATGAAAGAAATGGTTGATTTTTAAAATTTACGTACCTGGTTGATGATTCTTGCCCTGCATATTGTTGTGAATCTTGCCATGCCTTTGCTGTAAGCATAGAAACACCTTCTAAACAGACAATAACATGACCTAGGTCTCCAATGGACTTATCTCCATATCCAGAATAAAATTGTTCCATGAATGTTTCAGCCCCATTTTCAGAAACCTTTAAAAGGTGAAATAAAATAGGACTAGGACTTCTTGAATAAAGCGCTTGAAGCATGGCAGTGTGCTCAGGACCAAGAGTAGTCTTTGGGCGAATTAGATATATGGTCGCACCTGTTACTGTTTGCTGGAAATCAACATCTGCAATTTTGTTGATTTTATCCCAATCTTCTTGGGTTAGTTGATCTATTGATTTTTTACTCATGATAACTTGATTTAAAATTTTTATTGATTTTTCAAAGAAACATTTGCTTCTTTTTGTCTTCTTTGGGAATTATACACAAAAAAGAACCCCTGTAAACAGAGGTTTTTTTAAAAATTATTTTTAAACATCATACTTTCAACTGGTTTTTCTCCTTGCCCTGAATACTTTGCATCTTTCTTGGCATTATAAGGAACCGCTACTTCACCATCAACAACATAATAAATTAACTGTGCAATAGGCATACCAGCATAAACACGTACAGGATGAATAACACTCAGCTCAAGTGTCCAATGACCACAAAAACCAACATCACCTCGCCCTGCAGTAGCATGAATATTAATACCTAGTCTCCCAGTACTAGACTTACCCTCGATAAAAGGAACATGTTTATGAGTTTCAGTATATTCAATAGTTGAACCCAGGTATAGTACCCCCGGTTGAAGTACAAAACCTTCTTCTGGAATAGTTACTTCCTCTGTCTGGTTGTGTGCGCGAGCATCGAGCACAGGATTGGTATATACACGTAAATGAGGTGATAAATGTGTATCATATGAATTACACCCCAAACAACTATCATCATAGGGTTTTAAGACAATATCACCTGTTTGGAGCAATTCACGAATTTTTGTATCTGAGAGAATCATATTAAAATCGTACCCTATTAGGTATATTTATGCAAGCAAAAAGGCGGACACTGTAGGTGTCCGCCTTTTTTAGTTTTTTCCAAAGGATATTACCCCTTGATTTCAATACCCATAGATCGTGCAGAACCTGCAACGATTTTCTTTGCGGCTTCGATATTACCGTGACAGTTCAAATCTGGAATCTTGATAGTCGCAATTTCAGTTAACTGTGCTTCAGTAATAGATCCAGCTTTTTTACGTCCTGCATTTCCTGATCCTTTTTCTACTTTTGAGAATCGTTTCAAAAGTGTAGACATAGGAGGAGTTTTAATAACGTAATCGAATGATCGGTCATCGTAACAGGTCATAGCAACAGATACGAGTTCACCAACATTGTTTGCAGTGTCCGCGTTAAACTGTTTAATGAATTCTCCGATGTTTACCCCTGCTGCTCCAAGTACCGGTCCAAGTGGTGGTGCTGGTGTAGCTTTACCTCCTGCGATTTGCAGTTTTAGGTATTTAGTGACTTTTTTTGCCATATAATTAAATAAAATAAATGATTTTGATAAGAGTGTGTAGTTGAAGCATACTACTCTGTACAAAGCGTAACATGCAGTATTATACATAGAATAGAGAAAAAAGCAACACAAAACAAAAACCCTTTTCGGGGTTTTTGAATAAAAGGTATTACCACGCAAAGTGTGCAAAGGCTTTGTTGGCTTCTGCCATTTTGTGAGTGTTTTCTTTTTTAGTGATTGCTGTACCTTCGTTTTTACTTGCTGCAATGATTTCATCAGCGAGTTTTACGTGCATAGCTTGACCTTTTTTAGATCGAGCCGCTTCGATAATCCAACGAGTAGCAAGAGATACACGACGTTCTGGACGAACTTCGCGAGGAACCTGATAGTTCGCTCCACCGATACGGCGAGAACGCACTTCAGTTAATGGTCCTGCGTTTTTCATAGCGAGCTCAAAAACCTCGAGTGGGTCGGTATCTAATTTTTCACGGATAATATCAAACGCTCCATATACAATAGCCATAGCAGTTTCTTTCTTACCACTCCACATAACCGTGTTAATGAATTTAGCAAGTTTCAAACTATGGAATTTTGGATCTGGATTCGGGATATTACGATTAGGAACTTTTTTACGCATATACGAGAGAATTATTTAGCTGCTTTTGGTCGTTTCGTACCGTAACGTGAACGAGAGTTCATACGTTTGTCGACCCCTTTAGTATCCAATACTCCACGGACAATAGTGTAACGTACCCCGATAAGGTCTTTTACACGTCCTCCACGGATCATAACTACCGAGTGTTCCTGCAGATTGTGCCCGATTCCTGGGATGTAAGCAGTTACTTCCATTCCGTTAGTTAACCGAACACGGGCGATTTTACGCAAAGCCGAGTTAGGTTTCTTTGGAGTGGTTGTGGTAACTTTGGTACATACTCCACGTTTAAATGGTGACGGGAATGATGTAGGACGATTTTCAAGGGCGTTAAATCCACGACGCAAAGCTACTGCTTTTGATCGGGTAACTACCTTTTTTCGTCCTTTTTTTGCTAACTGATTGATTGTTGGCATAATAATAAAAAATACAAAAAAATTGAAATAATGTGCAAATCATTTATACGAACCTCCCCAGCTATGAGTCAGTTTCGTACACGATCCAGAGATATCAAGAAGATATTACTCTGTACGTATCTTACACAAAAGACCAACAGAACATACCATATTTTATAAAAAAATGCAAATAAAAATGTCTCGCTTCAACAGCGAGACAAGTTTTTTATCCTTTGTATCTTAATTTTTAATACCTAATTAAAACTAGACTATATAGCATATCTAATAAAAATGCAAGTATTATAAGACAAAGTTTTCATTGACGACTCCCTTGGTAATTTCAAACGGTTCTGTGGTGTGAATTAATGTTTTTGATCCGTCAGGATTACGCTGACTGATAGTCATATAATAATCTCCGTTAGGGATCAAGATATAATATTGTCCCTGGTCATTAGCTACACGATGCGCTACCTCGTTATGTAAATGAGCATTAAATACTTGTAAATATGCATAAGGTAATGGTTTCCCTTGATACATAATCTGTGCACCGTGCACGGGACCAGCACCCAATATCCCCAATATTGCAATAACAATATATACAAAGATAATACTATAATTCCATAACCCAGGATATAACAATACAGTACCTACCGACAAAATAAATCCGACTAAAAACAATACCTTGAAAATCTTGTTAAGGATTTCATTTTTAATAGTAAAATAATGAAAGATTCCCATACGTTTTTTTTCTTCTTGATTCCAATCTTCACCCATTTTATCCATAGGAATATTCAATGTAACCACCAAATCTGTCGCTGAATTAGTATCAACCGTAAACACATCTCCGAAATACAAATTATTATATGCTTCATCAGATGTTTTACCTGCTAATATTTGTGAAGGAAATTGATAGTGTGATTTTCCTGCAGTAATACGATATGCACCAGATTGCAAAAGAAATCCATAACGTCCCTCGATATCAGTTGTTTTTTGATCAATTTCATTACCTGTCGCAACATCAATAACCGTTACAATAGCTGGGTCCAAGGGTTCTTTGGTGATAGAATCATATACAATACCCCACTGTTTTTGTCTGCGATATGCAAACACGGTCAAAAGCACATGTAATAATCGTGTAACGAGTCCTGGAATACTGGCAATAATACCAAGTCCTGCAACCACCGCAGCGACAGGTTCTACAGGGACAGGTAATTCATCAAGTTTTTTCACGAGTGATGACGTAGCGATAGCAAACGGACTGGGAGCAAAACCACCGTTAGACGCACCTGCAAGAGGTTGAATATATCCTGGGCAAGCACGCGGACTCTCCTGAACACCCTCCATATCTGGACAATAATCATAACCCCCGCCATTACCACCATCCCTGCCAGATACAGGATCTATTGGTGATGGATTTACCGGTGGTGGGTCAATAGGTAACGGCCCAATAACTGGACAAAGTGATGTATCGGTTTGTACACCAGGCAATAATGGACAGGCATCTACAGGTGCATTATATTCTGACATATCCAACCCATTACTACACCCAGGATCAGCTGGGTAATCAATTAGTCCATCACCGTCATTATCAATACCGTCAGAACAAACAAACAATGAAACAGCATTTAATTCTGAATTATCAACATAGGAAACACACCCAGGATCAGTAGGATAATCAATTAGTCCATCACCGTCATTATCAATACCGTCAGAACAGAGGGTTGTCGTCACTAATAGAGTACACACACCAGGAACACCTGGGGTAATTGGATTTTTTGTATAACTACCAGGCACCGATAACTGAACACCTGGGAGATTGGTACATATATCTACCGTAGGATTAGGAGGAGTTTCTCCACCTCCGCCTCCGCCACCACCTCCGCCAGGGGTAACACATCCAGCGCCATTCCAATCAGTACGTACTGACTTGTTAGCAACATTAGGATCAAAATGAATCCATCCAAAATTCTGACTCCATGCATATCCAGAAAAATCACCCGTACTTGGATTAATCGTAACCCCACCATTTGTAG
>CAZGCO010000015.1:8718-10382 GCA_964524475.1 uncultured Candidatus Saccharibacteria bacterium | reverse complement strand
AGGAGCTATGACTCGTGCTGCTATTACAGCTGCATGTGCTGGAACTACAACAACTACTACAACAACTACTACTACAGTAACTGGTGGAGCTGGTTCAGTTAGTTCTTACAAATTAGTTTCTTCTATCTCTAATGAAAAAGTTGGAGAATCAGAATCTAATGTTAAAGTAACTGGTATTGAAATCAAAGCTGACACAAGTTCAGATCTATCTCTTTCAGCTGTTCGCGTTGTATTCAACGAAGGAACTGCTGCTAGTGACTTTGAACGATACGCTAAAGAAGTATCAATCTGGTTAGGAGGTACTAAACTTGCAACTGTTGCAGCTACTGAATTCACAGATACAAATGACTGGTCTAAAACTATTTCATTATCTGGTGGAATTATCAAAGCTGGAACAACAGGTTCACTTTATGTAGCTGTATCTGGAATCTCTAACCTTGATTCTAACGATGCTGCTGATACTTGGACAGCTGATGTTACATCTCTACGTTTCGTAGATGGTCAAGGAGCAGTTATCTCTGAAGATCCAGCAGTAGCAACACGAACTTTCTCTTTTGAAAAATTCGCTACAGCTTCAGATACTGAACTTAAAATCTCTCTTACAACAGGACAAGATGCTATCAACAAAGCTCATGTTGTTGAAGTAGATGCTACAAACGATACTTCAGATGTATCTCTACTTGCTTTCACTATGGAAGCAAAAGGAACTTCTGATATCACTATCTCTAAACTCCCAATTAACTTTGATGTTACAGGAGCTGCAAACGTTGATGATTTCCTAGCTGGAAGTTTGAAACTTTACATGGATGGTAATCAAATCGGTTCAGCTTCAGTATCATCTGACTGTATCGAAGATGCTGACTGTTCAGCTGTAGGTGGAGATGAAACTTACCTATTCGAAGACATGACTGCTACTATTTCAGCTGGTTCTAAAGCTAAATTCGTAGTTAAAGCTGATCTTCTTTCTATCGCTGATAACTTGGATGAAGGAGACACTATTGCTGCAAACTTTGGTGAAACTGAAACTGATACAGCTAACTTCAAAGCTAAAGATGCTTCAAACACAACTCTTCTAGATGCTGCTATGACTGGAACAGCTACAGGTGAAGCTATCACTGTTCGTTCAGAAGGAATCATGGTTTCATTGGTAGGAACTCCTTCAGCTGTTCGTACAGCTGGTGATCCTGCTGCTACAACTTCTGATTCAGCATTCTTTACTGTTACTTTCGATGTAACTGCATACGGTGCAGATATGTGGATTGATAAAACAGCTCCTGATGCTTCAGGAGGTGCTACTGAATCTGATCTTGACGCAACTGGTACAGGTACTCTAACTGCCGTTATTAATAACGTTGCAGGAGCTACTACACCAGAAACTGCAGGAACAGATGCTTACGTAGTTCGTGAAGGAACAACACAACGATTCACAGTTACTGCTAACGTATTAGCTACAGCTTCAGGATTCTTTGATCTTGCTCTAACTAATGTTCTTTACGCTACTAGTGATATTGATGGAACTACTGTTTACAGTTCTGGAATGACTGCATTCAAAACGGCTCAAGTTTACTTGAACGACTACTAATTTTAATTAGTTAACAAAAACCACCTTTGAGTGGTTTTTGTTTTGCTATTTTTATTTGACTTTATTGTTGATATTTGCTATA
>CAZGCO010000015.1:2010-8708 GCA_964524475.1 uncultured Candidatus Saccharibacteria bacterium | reverse complement strand
GTATCATTTGTATTTGAAGATGCAGCAGGCGCAACAAAAACAATTTCAAGTTCTGAAACATTCACATCAACAGATGCTACTATTGAAAGTGGTGCATACCGTATTGATGCAGGATCTACAAAGAATTTTGTTCTTACTACTGTAATGTCAGGTACAACTGGACAAGGACTTAAACAGTACCGTGTTCAGTTGAATGATGTAAATGCATATACTAATCCAGGACTTACAACAGGACAAGTTATTCAAGCACTTACTCCAGCTAATGTATACGAAACAAGTTATACTACATTAACTCTAAACTAATTTAGTTTTAATTTAATCAAAACAAAAAACCCTCACGGGTTTTTTGTTTTGGTATTTTATTTGACTTTATTGTTGATATTTGCTATATTACCCTTGTTTATTAATAATAATCGTGGATATAGAGTATGGACAAACCTATGCAACATTTTCGTAGGTTGGGTACCCTGTATTTGCATAAACATTATGTCAGATTTTGATCGTTCAAAGCCACACGTAAACGTAGGAACTATTGGTCACGTTGACCATGGGAAGACTACACTTACCGCGGCTATCCTTAACGTCCTCGCACGTGAAGGAAATGGATACTCTGCGAAACTTGTCGGAATCGACGGTATCGACAAAGCTCCAGAAGAAAAAGCACGTGGAATTACCATTGCTCTTTCACACAATGAATACGAAACTCCAAAACGACACTACGCACACATTGATGCGCCAGGTCACGCGGATTACATTAAAAACATGATTACTGGTGCCGCTCAGATGGACGGTGCAGTTATCGTGGTAGCAGCTACTGATGGTGCGATGCCACAAACTCGTGAACACATCCTCCTTGCAAAACAAGTAGGAGTACCGAGTATTATCGTATTCCTCAACAAATGTGATATGGTTGATGACGAAGAAATGCTTGATTTGGTTGAAATGGAACTTCGTGAAATCCTTACTAAAAACGGATACGATGGAGACAATACTCCAATCATCCGTGGATCAGGATTGAAAGCTTTGGAATCAAAGGATAATTCAGATCCTTGGGCTCAAAAAGTTCTTGAACTTGCAAAACAATTAGATGAGTACATTCCTGAACCAGTTCGTGAACTCGACAAACCTTTCCTTATGCCTATTGAAGACGTATTCTCTATTGAAGGACGTGGAACAGTAGAAACAGGGAAAATTGAACGAGGAATCATCAAGGTAGGAGAAGAAATCGAAATCATTGGTATTCATGACACAGTTAAATCAACGGTAACAGGAGTAGAAATGTTCAACAAACAGTTGCAACAAGGTCAGGCTGGAGACAATGCCGGAATCTTGCTCCGTGGAGTAAAGAAAGACGACATTACTCGTGGTCAAGTACTTGCAAAAGTTGGATCTGTTAAACCTCATACAGAATTCGAATGTGAAATTTATGTATTGAAAAAAGAAGAAGGAGGACGTCATACACCATTTATGGATGGATACAAACCTCAATTCTATGTTCGTACAACTGACGTAACAGGAGAAGTAAAACTAGCAGAAGGAGTAACTATGGTTATGCCAGGAGATACTATTACTGTTACTGTTAAATTACTTGCACCTATTGCATTGGAAGATAAACAGCGATTTGCTATCCGTGAAGGAGGTAAAACTGTCGGTGCTGGTGTGGTTACAAAAATCATCGCTTAATCCAATAGTTTAATAGTCGGTACAGCTATCCGTGAGACCGATAGTATATTGATTATTTTACTCATCAACTGATATGGCTGAAACTAAAAAAACAACAACCGAACCAAAATTACGTATTCGCGTTCGTGCATACGAGAGTAAAATCCTTGATGCATCTATAAAACAAATTATGGATATCGCAATACGTTACGAGGCTACGGTTCGTGGTCCAGTACCACTACCCAATGAAATCAAGAAGTATACCGTTAACCGTTCAACATTCGTCCACAAAGACGCTCGTGAACAGTTTGAAATTCGTGTACATAAACGACTCATTGATATTGTTAACCCAACTCCAAAATTGGTAGAAGCTCTCCAGAGTTTATCATTACCAACAGGTGTTGAGGTAGACGTAAAAATGACTGCATAAACAGTCATCCTGGTAACAGGATGAGGAAAAGCAATTGCTTTTCCTCATGAAAATAGATGTTCTATGTATTTTCATGAGGGGGCTAGCAATTGTTATATGTAGCTATTTTATTTAATAACTTAGGTCATGTGGACATTTTACTACGTGCATCTTCCCATAATATTTTTTCTTTTTTATAAGAACTCGTAACACTGGTAGTACCTACGTATAAACCTGGTGCACTCGAACGTTTTATAAAAAATACAAATATTATGAGAGATATACTGTATAAAATACTCACCTCTGATAATCGACAACTATGAAACAACTTCTCGGAACAAAAATGGGAATGACGCAGTTTTTTGATACCAATGGACGCGCACATGCTGCGACTATGGTACAAGTAACTCCTGCGACCGTAACCCAAGTAAAAACAACCAGTTCTCCTGATGGTTATGACGCGATTCAAATCGCGGCAGGAGAAAAACGTGAAAAAAATATCACAAAACCACTATTAGGTCATTTTGGTGACCTGGGTAAATTCCGTTTCGTACGTGAATTTCGTGTAGAAAATCCAATGGATTATGCACGTGGTCAGGTGATTGGTGTTGATATCTTTGCTCCAAATGAAATCATCAGTATTTCTGGTATTTCAAAAGGAAAAGGATTCCAAGGAGTAGTAAAACGCCATGGTTTTCATGGAGGACGACGAACTCACGGACAAAAACACAGTGAACGTGAAGCAGGATCTATCGGTCCAGGAGGATTGCAGCGTGTAGCAAAAGGTATGCGCATGGCAGGACGTATGGGATCTGATAGAACTACTGTTAAAAACCTCAAGGTACTTGCTGTCGACAGTACTCGTAATATTATGATTGTAAAAGGAGCACTTCCAGGGAAACCAGGAACACTTCTTGAAATCACTGCATAATTGTATGGAAAATCTCTCAGTAAAACTCTATACTAATGAAGGTAAAGAAAACGGAACAGCGCAGGTACCTGCATATATGTTCCAATTACCTTGGAATGCCGACTTGGTTCACCAGGTTGTTACGGGTATGCAATCAAATGCACGTACAGGGTTAGCCCACACCAAAGGACGCGGTGACGTATCCGGAGGAGGTAAAAAACCTTGGCGTCAAAAGGGAACAGGACGTGCTCGTCACGGATCTACTCGTTCACCAATCTGGGTTGGTGGAGGTATCACTCATGGTCCCAACAAAGACAAAGATTATTCTAAAAAGATTAATCGTAAAATGAAAACAAAAGCATTGTTTGTTACCTTGTCACAAAAATTGGCTGATAACAAAATGATTTTTGTTGATGATTTTGCAATGAATGAAATCAAGACTGCAGGTGCTATGCGTATTATGCAACACTTGGCTCATATTGATGGATTTACTACCTTGAACACTCCAAAACATAACAATGTATTGGTATTGGTTCCAGAAAAAACTCCAGAAATTGCAAAATCTTTCCGTAATCTCGCTCATGTTACTGTTAAAGAAATTCGTCATATCAACCCTGTGGATGTTATGACTTATCGTTACTTGGTCGTCGAAAAACCTGTTGTTTCTACTGATATATTGTCTCTCAAGACAGTTGCAGGTAGTGCAGTAGTTCAGGCTTAATTTATCTCTCTATTTATGGCAAATTTAAAAATAAACGAAATAAAAAACCTTTCTACTGCGCTCGCTGGTGTTATTCTCTCACCTCGTGTGACAGAAAAAGCAGCATATGCAGGTGAAAACCGTACCTATACATTCAATGTGGCACGTGATGCAAACAAAATCTCTATCAAACGAGCTATAAAAGCTATGTATGGTATTGATCCTGTATCAGTGAATACTATTGTGAGTAAATCACAAAATGTGTTTGTTCGTGGACGTAACGGGAAATCAAAATTAACCAAGAAAGCTATGATTACCTTAAAAAAAGGTGATTCTATCGAACTTGCGTAATATTATTATTTTATCGACAGCAAAACTTATTACATTAATGTAATACAGTACGTATTGTCATATATATTCTATGAAGAAATATAAACCAACCAGTGCATCACGACGACAAATGTCTGTCGTGACATATAAAGGGGTACTGACTACCAGTGAACCCTACAAACCTTTGACTATTGGTATTAAAAAACACGGAGGGCGTAATAACCAGGGACGTGTTACTGTGCCACATCAAGGAGGAGGAAACAAGAAATCATACCGTATTGTAGATTTCAAAATGGACAAGAAAAATATCGTTGCACGTATTGAAACCGTTGAATACGATCCATTTCGTTCAGCATTTATCGGTCTCGTTTGTTACGCAGATGGAGAACGACGATACATGGTATTGCCCCAGGGATTAACCGTAGGGAATACTGTTGTTGCATCAGAATCTGCACCACAAAAACCTGGAAATCGATTGCCATTAAAAATGATTCCTGTAGGAACATTTGTATATAATATCGAGATAAAACCATTAGGTGGAGCAAAAATGGTACGTAGTGCTGGGTCTTTTGCCAGTGTTGCGGCTCATGATGATGGAAAAACCCATTTAAAACTACCTTCAGGAGAGATTCGTACTGTCCCTGAGACATGTTGGGCAACTATTGGTGCTGTATCAAACTCTGAATACCAACTGGTAAACAAAGGAAAAGCAGGACGTAGTCGTTGGCTCGGTATTCGTCCTACTGTTCGTGGATCAGCAATGAATCCAGTGGATCACCCACACGGAGGAGGAGAAGGACGTCAAGGTATTGGACTCCGTCGCGGGCCAAAAACTCGCCATGGAAAACAAGCTTATGGTGTTAAAACTCGTAGTCCAAAGAAATATTCTAACTACGCTATTATTACTCGCCGAAAAGGTAGTAGATAATATTAGATATAGAGTATATTCTATCAAAAAACCACTCGTTAAGAGTGGTTTTTTGATGTGTTTTTATTTTTGGTAATTTATTCATATAATACAAAGAAAATTTTTTTATTACGAAACATGACAATGTGTTGTAAATATTTTCAAGACATACCCACGAGGAGTATAATAAACGTGTACCGACATAACCAACGGTACAGAAATATTATGAATGTAAATATAAAAGGACTTCACATAGACATGACTCCTGCGTTATCATCATATATTCATACAAAAATAAAAAACCTAGAAAAATTTATTACGAGTGATGCCTATGTTTATATAGAATGTGGCAGAACAACAGAACATCACAAATCGGGAAATCAGGTATATTTAGCAGAAATTAAATTAAAAATTCAAGGAAATACTTATTTTGCAAGGGTACTTGGGAATAATACGTATCAAAATATCGACACGGTGACACATGATATTATTGAACAAGTAAAAGCAGATAAAGTAAAAAATCGTACCTTGATGCGGCGAGGGAGTGCACTCTTAAAAAAACTTCTCAGACGATATTAATCGTGATATATTGTTATTATGAAAACATCAACATCAATCATCATTTTAGTTGTTACAATATTATTTATTGGACTGATATATTATTGGTCACGTGGTTCCGTTTCATCTATCAGTTCATTATCTAAAAAAACTATGGAATCATCAACAATTACTACAACATCAGGATTACAATATAAGGTTCTCAAAGAGGGAACCGGATTAAAACCAACAGCAAAACAAACTGTCGAGGTTAATTATGAAGGACGTTTGACCGACGGAACCGTTTTTGATAGTTCATATCAGCGTGGTCAGTCTATTTCGTTTCCTTTGAATCAGGTTATTGCGGGTTGGACAGAAGGTCTCCAGTTAATGTCTGTCGGATCAAAATACCAGTTTACTATTCCAGGAAATTTAGCGTATGGTGCCAGTGGTATACCAGGAGTTATTCCACCAAATGCAACACTTGTTTTTGATGTAGAACTGTTGAGTATAAAATAAAAATAACAACAAAAAAACAACTTTAAAAAAGTTGTTTTTTTGTTGTGTTAATTTATATTATAGATTATAATATAAGCATATATGTCTTCTTATCAGAGTAAAATTTTTGTACAAAAAAATAAATTATTTACTCTGGTAAATTATTTTTTCAAGATAACTTTTTTCTTGATATTTGTGATGAGTATTTTTATGAACACTGCATATGCTGTGACAGGGTCACCGCGTATTATGAATCATCAGGGACGATTGTTAGATTCATCAGGTAATTTATTAGGAGGTTCTGGTGGGACAAATTATTGTTTTCGTTTTTCTTTTTATGATGATTCATCAGTAGGTGTTCCTGATAGTCGTTTATGGCCAACAGCTACTCCACAAAAAATGACCGTCTTTGTAAAGAATGGTATTTTTAGTGTACCTATCGGAGATACATCTGTCGGTGGTGATGTTTTGGATTTTGATTTTAGTAGTCTCTATTTCTAGCTTCATTTTTTGCAGTATGGGGTCTTTTTCCCCTTTGATGAATTTGGGTTTCGATTCTTGCCATTGAGGTTCCGATAATAATGCAGGAGGAATTCCGAACCTTTTGGTTTCTGATAATGATGCAGGAGGGATTCCAAACCTTTTGGTTTCTGATAATGATGCAGGAGGAATTCCTAACTTTTTGGTTTCTGATAATGATGCAGGAGGAATTCCTAACTTTTTAGTTTCTGATAATGTAGAAGGC
>CAZGCO010000015.1:0-2000 GCA_964524475.1 uncultured Candidatus Saccharibacteria bacterium | reverse complement strand
GGTGATGTTTTGGATTTTGATTTTAGTACAACTGATGAAGCTTATTTGAATATAGAAGTAGCGAGTTCTTTATCTGGTTCATGTACGAGCGTTTCTTCTTTTGAAACATTGAGTCCACGACAAAGAATTGCTTCCAGTGGATACAGTGTCAATGCTAATTCAGTGGGTGGTTTTACGCCTGCACAATCTGCAACAGGAAATCAAATTCCTGTACTAACAAGCGGTTCTTTGGTGTTAGGTTCGGCAACACCTGGATTATCTGCAACAGGAACGAATGCGCTGACATTTCAATCAGGAGTAACAGGGGATTTGCAATTCTTTTCAAATCTAAATAAATTAACTTCAGCAGGAGATTTAACCATAGCAGGTAAATTGTCATCTACAGGATTAGCACTAAGTCTCGGTTCGGATGCAACAGGAGATATTTATTATAGAAACGGTAGTGGTAATTTTACAAGATTGCCAATAGGAACCAATGGTCAAGCATTGGTTGTTTCTAGTAATTTACCAGCATGGCAAACTATTTCAGGTACGGGAGACATGACAAAAGCGGTTTATGATACAAATGCTGATAATATTATTGATATAGCAGCAGGAGGAACTGGTTCAACAACATTAAATGACTTGATTGCTTTAGGAACAAATACTACAGGAAATTATGTTGCTGGTGCAACTTCAAATAGTGGACTTACTTTTACAGGAAGTGAGGGAGGAACTCTTGGTATTTTACTTACTTCAAGTGGTACTACTGGATCAACGTCATCTAATTCAGGACTTGAAGTTGGTTCTGCTGGACTTACCTTGCTAAAAGGTTGTGCTGATAATCAAATTTTAAAATACACCGATGCAGGTGGATGGATGTGTTCAGCTGATAATTCAGGTAGTGGTTCTAGTAATATTTTTGGAACGATTTCTACACCATTGGGTACTAGTCCTGTTGCTGATTCTGATACTGATATTTTATTACTAACCTCAACAGGTTCAAATTTCTCAATCACAGGTGACGCATTAAATGATATTATTAATTTTGATCTTAATGAATCAGTATTAGCTGGTGCAGGATTAGTTGCAAATTCAAATGTTTTAGATATAGGGGGTGGAACAGGAATTACGGTTAATGCTAATGATATTAGTATTGATTCAACAGTTGTTACATTAACAGGAACACAGACACTCAGCAATAAAACATTTACAGCTCCTAATCTAGGAGTTGCAGCTGCGACTTCAATTAACGGACTTACTATTTCATCTTCTACAGGTACACTTTCTATCGCAAATGGAAAAACGCTTACATTAACCGATGATTCATCAATATCTGGAACCAACACCGGAGACAATGCAACGAACTCTCAATATGCATCAGACTACCGTGCAGCTAACTTCGTTGCAGGTACTGATTACCTTGCTCCTAACGGATCAGCAGCAGCACTTACCTCATTCCCAACACTCAATCAAAACACTACCGGTTCAGCTGCAACTCTTACCACACCACGTGCAATATATGGAAACAACTTTGATGGTTCTGCAGGACTTACTCAAGTAATTGCTTCAACATATGGAGGAACAGGGAATGGGTTCACTAAATTCTCTGGCCCAACTACTGCAGAGAAAACATTCACCCTTCCTGATGCTTCAGCAACACTTCTCTATGCAGGTGGAGCGCTTGGCACCCCATCTTCTGCAACATTGACTAATGCAACAGGACTTCCACTTTCTGGAATTACCGGGTCAACCAGTACCGCTCTTGGGGTAGGGTCTCTTGAAGTTGGTAATGCGTCTGACACTACCCTTGCTCGTGCATCTGCTGGTGTTCTCTCTATCGAAGGAGCGAATATCTTAGTATCAGGTGGAGCGCTCGGTACTCCTTCTTCTGGAGTTGCCACTAACTTGACCGGTACTGCAGCAGGTCTCTCTATCGGAGGAAATGCAGCAACCGCAACGACAGCAACAACGGCAACTACTGCAACAACGGCAACAACGGCAAGTAGTGTAACGAACGC
>CAZGCO010000014.1:0-11890 GCA_964524475.1 uncultured Candidatus Saccharibacteria bacterium | reverse complement strand
TTTGTCAGGCCGTTATCGAAGAACATGAGAGAGATTCTCTAGATTTCCAAGATATAAAATAGTACATATTAGTTGAATAAAAAAATCCCTTCATGTATATGAAGGGATTTTTTTTATTCACGTTCGCGTAGGGGTGCATTTTTTATTATTTCCAATATTTCATCTTCATCATCAGTGATGGTGTATAATGACGGATCCATTTCATCAATCATTTCTTTGTTTACGAGATCTTGTTTTATAAACTGGTCAAGTGGTTTCCAAAACTCTGTACCAACTAACACAACAGGAATTTTAGAAATCTTTTCTGTTTGAATCAGAGTCAGTGTTTCCATGAGTTCATCCAGTGTTCCATATCCTCCTGGGAAAAACAGATATACTTCTGATCCGTATCGCATAGCAGTTTTGCGAGTAAAGAAAAAATAAAATGGAATTTCTGTAGTAACGTATGGATTCGTATGTTGTTCTGTGGGTAATACGATAGTCATACCCACACTGGATACACCTGCTTCTTTTGCTCCTTGATTTCCTGCCTGCATAATACCTGGTCCACCACCGGTAATGGTACTATAGTCTAATTCTGTTCCTGCACGATATGCTACCGAACGAGCGAGCTCATAGTACGGGTCAGTTTCAGGGGTGCGTGCAGAACCGAATATAGTGATTGATTTCGGAAACTGCATCACGGTGTCTAATCCCTGACGGAGTTCTTCGTTCATAACACAAATCTCTGTTGCTACACCGTCATTGCCATACAGGTTAATACAACCATTACGGATATCATCAACGGTTAATTTCTTTGGACGATAATTTGTTTCTGATGTCATATGGGCAGATTATAGCGTGTTTCACAAAAAATAACAAACAAAAGGCGTGCCCGTAGGGCACGCCTTTTGTTTGTTATTTTTTGTGAGCAATTTTTTTAGGAGTCTTTTGTATAGATTTTTTTGCAATAGTTTTTGGAGTAATTTCTTTTTTGATATCTCGCCATTGTTTTTTGATTTCTGTTCCAAAGAGAGCAATATCTGCAGGGTTAATATTTTTTAATTTTGCATATTTTTCCATCGATGTATCAATAATATTATGAAACATTGGTTCAGAAACATCCTTTGCTTTTTCCAATTTATCCATAACATCTGCCTTTGCGCGTAGCATCCATGAAGTAAGTGCACGACGACGTTTTGGAGCGTTTTTACCATAAAGGAAATAAGAAAGCGCAAGAGACGCAACAGCAATACCGGTGATTGCTATAGCAGAATTTGTTTTATGTGAAGTGGTTTTTTTGATCATAAATATATAGTTAGATTAATTAGTTTCGTCACCCATGATTTTTTTAACTACTTTTTTACGAACTTTTTTTACTGCAGAAATCATTTGGTCTGCTTCATTTGAAAACAATCCCATAATATGATGCGTAAGTCGTGTAATTTTATATACTTGATAGGTAACCATACTCATAACAATAGTGAGGATGATGATAAAACATCCTACAAAGATGAGAAATACGTTGGTGATAAGAATAGTATGCATAAATTATTCGGTAATAGTATTAATAGATCCAGGCATAGTGGCAATGTCTGATAAAGGCCATAACCGCAACAGGGCACGTCCGACGATATTTTTCTTTGGTAAAAATCCCCAAATACGTGAATCAGAACTAAAATCACGATTGTCTCCCATAACGAAATATTCATCGGCAGGTACGGTAATCACGGTATCATTTCCCGGCATAGTCAGTCCTGTATAATATGGTTCACCCAGTTCATAGGTTGATTTGTTTGGTTCGGTAATGTATACCTTACCATTTTTAAATGTTATTGTTTCTCCAGGTTTACCGATAATACGTTTTATAAAATATCGTTTCATATCTAATGGATATTTTAATACAATAACATCACCACGTTTTGGTTCAGAGAATCGGTATGATAATTCATCGACAATAAGATAGTCTTTGTTATGAAATGTTGGGTACATGGATTCACCACTCACAATGAATGGTTGTGCAATAAATACACGTACGAGTATAACAATGATAATAACAGGAATGAGAGATTTTATAGTATCCCATATTTCTTGCCATATATGTTGTAGTTTTGTTTTGTTCATAGTTCATAGTATAATCTATACTATGATACAAGGCAAACTTTTAATAAAATATTTTCTTATATTTCTTGTTGTATGTGTAATAGTTCTCTATGTGTATCAGAATTATCGTACCGTTTCTGTTGCTTATCATACTAATCCAAATATGAATATCATTGATCGGTACACATTGACCACTGATACGAATAAAACTATCTCATTAATACCAGTAATTACGGATGAACAACATACATGGGGGCTATCATTATTTCCGAGTTTGGATAGAGACCAAGGAATGATATTTGTTTTTACACAACCACAACAACTGGGGTTCTGGATGCGTGACATGTTGTTCCCACTTGATATGATATGGCTGGATGCAACTATGCGTATTGTTGATATACATACAAATATATCGCCCAATACCTATCCTGAAATATTTTCTCCATCAGTACCTGCACAGTATGTTATTGAATTACCTGCAGGAGCAGCAAAAAACCATGGATTTTTCAAGGGACAACAGATACATATAGCTAAATAGAAATTCTTTTTATATATGCTATACTTTACATAGGGTGATACTGACATGATACATGCCCTTACTAATTAATCTTTTTATTTTTTATGAATATCAATTACAAAATGACGACTATTATCCTGAGTATTGTACTATTGCTCATCCTGGTTGTTGCAGTTAGTGGACGAATGATGTTCCCAGGTGATAAGTATTCACGATTACAAATGCATGGTAATACAGGGATGCATATGATGGCAGACGGGAAGATGATGTCGAATAGCGATAGTGATGCTATGGATTCTATGATGATGGATATGACCGCACGCATGCAAGGAAAAACAGGAGATGAACTGGACAAGATATTCCTTGCAGATATGATCGTACATCATCAGGGTGCGGTAGATATGGCAAAATTATTACAAAAGGGAACTAAACGTCCAGAGTTACAAAAAATGGCAAATGATATTATTACTGCACAAACAAAAGAAATTACCATGATGCAAACATGGCTCAAAGAATGGTTTGACGGTGTGAAATAATTTCTAAAACAAAAAGATGAACACAATCTGTGTTCATCTTTTTGTTTTAGTGCGGAACCGAGAGGATTCGAACCTCCGAGGGATTTTACTCCCTGCCTCTTTAGCAAAGAGGTACGTTAGACCACTCCGACACGGTTCCAGTATTTTATAACGGCGGAGGCGGTGAGATTCGAACTCACGGACCGATTAAGGTCGACAGTTTAGTAAACTGTTGATTTAAGCCACTCATCCACGCCTCCATGTGCCACAGAATATCATAAAAACATTTTTTTTACCAGCATTGCTAATGCGCGATAGTTACTGCATGAACTGTTCTGGCTCCGGCTTCTAATAATACTGTTCGTAATGCACCAAGTGTTGCAGTGGTGGTTGTCACGTCATCGACGATTAATATATCACGACCCTGTACCTGTTTTGGTTTTATCACACTGAACAATCCTATGGTATTTATCATACGAAGTTTTTTGTCCAGGGTTGCCTGTTTTTTGTTATCATGATTTTTGATACAGGTATCTGTTTGTAGATTTGCATGGTGGCATTGTTTCCACAGGGTACGTGCAATAATCTCTGCCTGATTATATCCTCGTTCATAATAGCGATTTTTTGTGATTGGTACTGGGATAATAATTGGCTTATGGAGAATAATATTTTTTTGTTTCAGGTCATATATGAGATAGCTATATATGTCAGATACTAAAAAAGACAAGAGACGTACATTGGGAAATTTTTTTATATGTACAATAATATCATGTATACCGATACTCTTGTAACTCCATACGGCAGTAATCCAGTCAGGTATATCACGTTCGGATCGGTAAAAATTTTCTTTGCATTTTTGACACAGGTCGATAGTTCCTGTTGAACAAACAATACACGTAACAGGGAATAGTATATGTAATAATTTTGTAATAATTTTCATAAAAATCTTGTGTATTGTGTAAGAGAGATTTTTTGTGATAGAATATCTATATATGACAAATCCATTTTCACAGATTATCAGTTCGATTCAGGGTTTTTTTAGTGCAGGCACTACACATGCAAATAGTTCAGTGGGTATTGATATTGGTTCATCCAGCATCAAGGTTGTTCAGATGCGTAATGATCATGGTACGATCACCCTGGAAACCTATGGTGAAATGGCACTTGGACCATATGCACATCAACCTATTGGGTCTATTATTACTCCAACCCCAGAAATTATTATACAAGCCTTAACTGATATATTCAAGGAATCTCATATATCAGGTGGGTCTATTCGTGTTGCATTACCTGCATATGCGACACTGGTGTTTCTCATGCAGTTACCACGTATTTCAGAACCACATCTCGCTACTATTATTCCAACAGAAGCACGTAAATATATTCCTATTCCTCTGACTGAAGTGTCTTTAGATTGGTCTATTATTCCTAATAAAGATACATATGCAGATGAAGAATCTGGAAATGTTTCTCCGATTGAAGTATTAGTAGTTGCTGTCAGAAATGAAACTATTAATGAATATGGTACGTATATGCAGGGAATACATCAAGAAAAACCTGTATACGAAGTAGAACCATTCAGTATTATTCGTGCGGGACTACATCATGAAATTACTCCGGTTATTATTATTGATATTGGTGCAAAAGCTAGTCGCATGATTATTATTGAACAGGGTATTGTTAAAATATTCCACGTGATTAATCGCGGTTCAGTATTCGTTACCGAAAGTATTGCAAGAACATTTTCTATTCCTTTTGAAAAAGCAGAAGAAATAAAAAGAACCTATATGACCCATGTGGTTATGGATACCGCTTCGGTACAACAGGTTATCGATAACGCACATAGCTATTTTTTGACCGAAGCCGGAACGGTAATATCACAGTATGAAAGAGAGTCAGGAAAAACAATATCAAAAATTTTATTATCAGGAGGTGGATCGTTAGTATATAACATGGATCAAAAATTCCAAGAACATTTTCGTATTCCTACACAAATGATACAGAGTTTTGAAAAATCACAAGCCCCAGAATCATTAAAACCAGTATTGTCAGATGTTGGTCCTGTGTTCTCTGTTGCAGCAGGACTTGCATTAAAAGATTTTATATAATAGTTGATTAATTTTCTTGCGTGCTTATCTGTATCTATGATACACTATATGTAATTATGGATCCTCAACAAATCACTACAACATTCATTCCTAAAAAACCTGTTATTGAAACAGCGGCAGTTAGAACTGACCGTATACCGCAATCTGTTTCATTGGCTGGTTTTTTTGCTGTAGGTATGTTAATAGTTACCGCGGTGGGTATAGGTGGTATATATGTTTATCGTGATTATGTACAAAAACAAATTATTGAACAAGAAATATCTCTTAATAAATCAGAAAAATCTTTTGAACCAAACTTATTACAAGAATTAACAACAGTAGATAAAAAACTGAAAAATGCAGCTATTGTTTTTAAACAACACAAAGCACTTTCTCCTGTATTTGATATATTAGAATCAGTTACGTTACCAAATGTACGATACACACGATTCGATTTTTCTTTTAATGAATCTGGTAATGCAACAGTAAACCTATCTGGAGAAACCGACAGTTATACAGCTATTGCCATGCAGTCCCAAAGCCTCAGTGAAGTATCTGCATTTCAAAATGTAATTTTTTCTGATTTTACACGAACTCCAAAAAAACTAGTTGCGTTTAATGTGTCGCTCACGGTAAAACCAGAATTATTGATTTTTACTCAGGCACCACGCAAATCTACCCTAGTTGTTCCTGTTGAATTACAACCTGCTATTCCGGCAGTTACTACAGGGATTCCTATAGAGACACCTACTCCTTAATTATTTATGCGATTTATTTTTTCCATTGGTATAACTATTCTTTCGATTGTTGCTATCGTTTTTTTTGGTGTACCACAATATCGTGGATTGCAGACCGTTTTAGCACAAAAGGCAGAAAATGAATCAGTATTGGCGAATGTTCGTAAACTGGACGAAACACGTAATATGCTCCGTAAAAAATACGACAGTATTACAGGAGAACAATTAGAACGATTAAATAAATTTCTCCCTAATAGTCCAGAAAATGTTCCGCTCATATTGGAATTGAATGGTTTAGCAGAACAGTTTGATATGGTGTTACAAAATGTAAAAATAGAAGATCTAACCAAAGATAGTACAACTCGTGATGCTAGTGTAAAAAAAACAACTAATGATCTAGGTCCTCAGATTGGGGTACTTCAAATAAATTTTATTATTGTAGGAACATATGCAAACCTTGCAGAATTTGTACGTAATGCAGAAAAAAACTTGCGTGTTATAGACTTCCAAAAAATTACCTTTTCTGCTACTGACGATAAACAAGTATACCAGTATACTGTTTCACTGAAAACCTACTGGCTCAAATAAAATTCTATGCAAAATTTTTCATTCAAGAAAATAATTTTTCCAGTAGTAACTATCGTTGCAGTTTTTGTTATAGGATATTTAATCTATCAAAAAATATCGGTTAATAAAAACACATCGACCGGTTTCACAGGTGGTTTATCCAGTCTAACTACAGGCGCTACTGGGGTAAATACACCTCGTACTGCTACCAGTAATCAGATTGTTGAACTATTGAAAAACATGTCGCAGATTACATTGCCTACAGAATTACTGTCTCAGTCGGCGTTCGTACAATTAACTGATGGAACCGTGGTATTACCTACACGTTTAGATACAGGGAGACGTAATCCTTTTGGTGGTATTATAAATCCTTCGACAACTGTATCTGATGGTTTAATTATTCCAATAACGCAAACCATTACTCCTGTGTCAAACACACCAACAACTACAACACCTACTAAATCTACAACAACTACGACTACATCAAAAAATACAACTACTCCAACAAAGAAATAAAAAAACACGAAAGTGTTTTTTTTATTTGTGTATTTTTTAAACTCTGTGATATAATAATATGTATTATGAGTTACCTCGATATTCTCTTGAAAAAAGAAATCATCAATCATTACCAATTGGACGAAGCTCAAGAAAAAGCTGTCACCATGAATAATGATCTTGATGCTGCATTGGCAAGTATGCATATTGATGCAGGTATTATTGCAGAGGCAAAGAGTGAGTTTTTTGGAGTACCTGTAAAACAGTTAGGGGAAAATCCTGTACCTATTTCTGTTATGAAATATATCCCTATTGATGCAGCAAAAAATTATCATATTGTTCCCATGGGACTATTTGATGGTGTGCTCGATGTGGGAGTTCTAGACCCAGGGAGTACTTCAGTAAAAAATGCGTTGCAGTTTATTGCATCTCAAGCAAAAATCCCATTTGAAGTTTTTATTGTTTCTTATGATGACTATCGTAAGATCATTGGTGCGTATGGAGGTTTTTCTTCTGCTTCTCATGATATGGATGAGGTATCTGAAGCAGGTATTGAACAGGGCAGTATAGGTCAACAGGACGATGTATTAAATATCGATGAAGACGATACTACAACACTCTCAAAAAACAGTTCACCGGATACATTGGTCGAGGATGCGCCAGCAACAAAAATGATCGGAGTAATGGTACGTAATGCAGTAGATGGAGGAGCGTCAGATATTCATATTGAACACGCAGGGAGCGAGGTAAAGATTCGTTTCCGTGTAGACGGAATTCTGTATACCAGTTTGCATGTAGCACCATCTATGCATAGTGCATTAGTTGCAAAAGTAAAGTCTCTCGCAAATTTACGTTTGGATGAAAAACGAAAACCTCAGGATGGTCGTTTTATGGCAACCGTAAATGACCGTAAAATCGATTTCCGTGTTTCTACTTTTCCTACTTTTTTTGGTGAAAAAGTTGTAATTCGTATTTTGGATTCAGGAAAGGGAATAAAGAAACTGGATGAACTGGGTATGACAGCAGAACATTCAGATATGATACGTACTGCCATCAGTAAACCATATGGTATGATATTGATTACAGGACCAACAGGAGCAGGAAAATCAACAACACTTTATTCCATGGTCAACGAATTAGATCGTGAAAAACTAAACGTTGTATCATTGGAAGACCCGGTAGAATACAATATTCCCGGTATGAATCAGTCACAGGTTCGTCCTGAAATAGGTTATACCTTTGCTACAGGTCTCCGCAGTATTTTGCGTCAGGATCCTGATGTAATCATGGTAGAAATACGTGATAAAGAAACTGCGGAACTTGCAGTAAACGCTGCACTCACAGGGCATCTTGTTCTTGCGACACTCCACACGAATACTGCTATTGGGGCTATTCCTCGTCTTATTGATATGGGTGTGGATCCTTACTTGATTGCACCGACACTTATCATGAGTATTGCGCAACGTATGATTCGTACATTATCTCCTGGTAAGGGTAAAAAAATCCCAATTGAAGGAGTTTATGTTGATACTATTCGTAAAGAATTTAGTGACCTGTCACCAGAGAGACTAGCAACTATTCCATTATCAGAAACATTATCAGATGTATCTGATAATCATGCAGATCCTGGAACACATGGACGAATTGCATGTTTTGAAATGTTTACCGTGGACAAAGGTTTACAAGATTTAATTATCAAAGATCCAACTGATAACACACTGACAGAATATTTGAAAAAAAATCAAGGTATGTTGTCTATGCGACAGGATGCCGTAGTAAAATGTATGCAGGGTGTTGTACCATGGGTAGAAGTAAACACATTATAATCCAGTTTATCTGGATTTTTTGTTATGTGTATATTTGTGTTAACAGATACAGTCATGATATACTGTATCTATGAATAATCATGAACAAATCCTTGCAAATATTTTAGAAACAGTGTTTGTGCAAAATGCATCTGATGTACATATGGCAACAGGTAGAAAGCCATTTATACGTATATCAGGAGAATTAAATGAACTGGCAACCGTAGAGGTATTTACTCCAGAATCTACAGTTGAAATATTGGAAATATTGGTTGGACCAGAAATGGTACAAAAATTACTTGATCGTCATGAAATAGATTTTGCTTATGATTATGCAGGAAAGCTCCGTATGCGTGGAAATGCATTTATCAGTACAGGTAAAATTACTATTGTTATGCGTTCTATACAGGCTGTACGTAATCTGACGGATTTACATCTCCCGGAGAGTTTGATTCAATTTGCTCGTGCAAAACAGGGGTTTTTCTTGGTAGTAGGACCGGTAGGTCAAGGAAAATCAACAACACTTGCGGCACTCATAGATATTATTAATACAGAACGTCGTGAACATATTGTGACTATTGAGGCTCCGATAGAATATATCCACAAACCAAAACAGTCTATCATCGATCAACGCGAAGTAGGATTGGATACAGTCAGTTTCGACAGTGCATTGACGGCATCATTCCGTGAAGATATTAATGTTATTCTCATTGGAGAAATGCGCACTACAGAAACTATCAAGGCAGCGGTAACAGCAGCAGAGACAGGGCATTTGGTATTTTCTACATTACACACCAACAGTGCTGCACAGACCATTGATCGTATTATTGATTCATTTCCCGCTGATCAGCAGGCACAGGTACGTATGCAATTATCGTCCAGTTTACTCGGAATATTTTCACAGCGTTTAATACCCAGTCAACGCGGTGGTCGTGTGACCGCATATGAACTATTAATTAACACCCGTGCAGTTGCAAATACTATTCGCGAAGGACGTACTCATGAAATAGATACACTCATAGAAACAGGAAGAGAAAATGGTATGATATCCATGAATAATAGTTTGGTCGAACTGGTGCGTTCTGGAGATATTAGTATTGATGATGCTCGTAAATATTCTGCAAACCCAAAAGGATTAGATCAGGTTATGGGGACAGTCTAATTATTTTTTATATATTATATGTTATTTAATTACAAAGTCATTACACCAGAAGGTGTCGAAAAAACAGGTCAAATCGAAGCCAATAATCTGGATAACGCACAAACGTCTCTCCAACAACGTGGGTTTATTATTGAATCGGTAACTGCCCAAGGAGAAAAAAGTTTTTTTGCAAAAAATATTTCATGGTTTTCTGGTGTTTCAGAAAAATCAGTTGTTATTATGTCACGTCAGATGGCGGCATTGTTCGATGCGCAGGTTTCTGCATTAAAAGCTTTTACCTTGATGGCAGAAAATACTGACGACAAGACGCTTCGTTTTGCGTTACAGTCAGTTGCTAGTGATATTCAGGGAGGTGTATCTATATCGCGTGCTATGGAAAAATTCCCTGATGTTTTTTCTGCTTTTTATGTGAACATGGTACGTGCAGGGGAAGAATCAGGTAAGCTGACGGAAACATTTCAATATCTTGCAGATTATCTGGATCGTCAACATGAACTTACCAGTAAGACAAAAAATGCCCTCATTTATCCTGGTTTTGTTATTGCGACATTTATTGCGGTAATGGTATTAATGTTTACATTCTTGATTCCAAAACTATCAGTAATATTGATAGAAACAGGTCAACAATTACCATTCTATACTCGTGTAGTTATTTGGATGAGTGATTTATTTGTAAATTATGGTATTTTTGTTCTCATTGCACTTATTATTGTTATTGTGTTTTTCGTACAGAGTCTGCGTACAGATACAGGTAAAAAACGTTTAGATAATTGGAAAATCAGTGCCCCTATATTGGGCAAATTGTATCAAAAACTTTATTTGTCTCGTATTGCTGATAACTTGGATACCATGTTGTCATCTGGTATCCCTGTACTCCGCGCACTGGAAATCACTGGTGATGTCGTAGATAATCGTGTGTATCGCGATATCATGCAAATAGCGGTAACTGATGTAAAATCAGGTGTAGCTATTTCCAGTTCAATGGAGAAATCAGGACATATTCCTACGGTGATGATTAGTATGATCCGTATCGGTGAAGAAACAGGGACACTTGCACCTATTTTGAAAAAAATGGCAAAGTTTTATAAACAAGAAGTCGATGGGGCAGTGGATACATTAATCAGTCTCATAGAACCGGTGATGATTGTCGCTCTTGGTGTAGGTGTTGGATTACTTTTAACATCTATATTGATCCCGATATATAATTTGACAAGTAATTTATAGTATATCATATATTTTTTGCTAGTTTTTTTATATTGTTTTGTGTATAATTAGGTATGTTATTATCAAATAATTTTTAATTTTATTTCTTATGAAAAAAATGTTTCGTATGCAATCAGGATTTACCTTGATTGAACTCTTGATCGTCGTTGCTATTATCGGTATTTTGTCAGCAGTAGTATTGACCAACCTAGGTCCTGCACGTGACAAAGCAAAAGACGGAAAAATTAAATCAGAACTTTCAAACATGCGTGCTCAGGCAGAATTGTATGCAGGAGCAAATAGTGATACCTATGGTACTGCATATGCTGTAGCTACATGTCCTACCGCGACCGCTGCTAATCTGTTCGGAACAGCTGGATCTGCAAGTGGGTTATTTGATTTGATTGTTTCGGCAAAGAAATCAATCCCAACAACAGGTGTAATGACCTGTGCCTCTAGTGCAACTGCATGGGCAGTATCAGCAACACTGAATAAACCATCTACAGGTATGACCAGTTTCTGTGTTGATTCAAACGGATCATCCAAAGAAGTCGCATCAGCAATCACAACGACTGTTTGTCCATAGTTATTTTATAAAACACGCATGGGCGTGTTTTATTGTATATACTTATCGGTCAAAAATTGTCTTCCAAAATCCTGCAGAACTCGGCTACGCCTCAAACAGGCTTCGGATTTTTCCATACAAATTTTAACCTTGTA
>CAZGCO010000013.1:9180-12387 GCA_964524475.1 uncultured Candidatus Saccharibacteria bacterium | reverse complement strand
CTCCCCTAGGCGTCATAGCCTTGGTAGTCCATTACACTACCAACTAGCTGATACCTCGCAGGCTGTTCCAAGAGCGATAAATCTTTACCCCGAAGGGACCATCATGTATTAGCCTGCCTTTCGACAGGTTATTCATGACTCTTGGGTACATTCCCACGTGTTACTACCCCGTTTGCCACTTCCCCCGAAGGGGACGTTCGACTTGCATGCCTTATCCACACCGCCAGCATTCATCCTGAGCTAGGATCAAACTCTACTAGAAAATAACGAGGTAACATTGACCGAAATCAATGTTCCTGGATATTACCATATAAACAGAACAAAAGAATATAAAAATATTTGTCTTTTGTTCTTAAACGAATTAACTCTTTTTGAGTTAATTAAAAAAATTTAGAAAATTTTAGGTATTGCTGTAATGATAGTTAATGCCTGTGTTTCCACTCCTTATGGACCACACAGACCCATCATTACGGTACGTTATGAAATTGACAAACTACACACCAAAAAATTGGAGATAAGAGCTATCATACACAAATAAAAAAATAGTGCAAGCCTTTTCATTATTGATATTTTAGAGAAATATAAAACTGTGGAAAAACTGGGTATTTTTACCCACAATATCTTGCCACGCTATGTCAAGTATGTTACGCTAGAGACAAATAAATATCTTAAATATGTCTAGATTCAACAAAGCTGACTTTTTAAAGAAATTACACGAAATCCAAAAAGATAAAAAATTTGTTCCCGACAGTGTCTGGGATGAAAAGTTTTTAAAAAAAACAATAGCTACCAATTCTGACCAAAAACATTTTTACAGTATAGGAGAAAAGGCGACGTTATGTCAAAAATTAGACATATATAACCCAATATTTCACACAGGGTTTTGGATAAATTTCCAACCCACTAATGGTGGAATGTTTGTTATTGAAAGTATAGTCAACAGAAAAGCACGTCCGACGAACAAAACAGAAGAAGAGCCTGTTGTAGCCGTAAAAACAAATAAAAAAAACTTAATCCGACAACAGTTATTCTTTTTTTAAAAAAAGCCTAAATAACAATATAAAAAAACCTCCACGGTGTGGAGGTTTTTTTACGGATGAATTATTTCATCGCTAGCTGATTTACTGGGGCAGTTTTCATATTTGAAATATCTGCCTTAGCAATCTTGGCCATGGTACCCTTAATAATCTTGTTATAATCCGCACGTACTGACGGCGGGTTATACGCATTAATGATTTCATCAAGGGTTTTATCATCATAATGCTGAGCAGTTACTGGGTTGTGACCACCAAGGTTTTTTGAAACCGTTTCAATGGCTTGTGTATAAGATTCAAATTTGATCTTTGCACTACCCCAACCGAACGCATTATAACGGTTTTTACTAGGAACGAATTTACCACCAGTAGATTCAAGGAATCCAATAGCGGGTAACAGTTTCCAGTCAATACCATATTTGTCAGCCATTTGTACGAATACGATTCCCTGTCCAGTCAAAGGAAGATTTCCTTTACTCGCAAAGAAGGCATCGATTTTTGCTGCACGTTCCGCAACCGTCAATCCGTCTACCAATTCATCTGCTGGTGTAGTACCAGAAACAACTTGATTAACTTGATCGATAATATTAGCGACGAACGTGTCCCCAACAGGGGCTTCGGCATACGCAAATGGTGCCGAGAGCGTAAGAGTTATCATCACACTGATGATAATAAGAGCGATATAACGGATACCAGTCATTCGTTTGTCACGATTAGTAGTAATTAATGACGAATGAGAGGTATTACGTATATGATGAGATATATGTTGCATAGATATCGGTATGAGCTCCGACTGAACTGCCATGTCTGTAATATTTACATTACAAGGAGATATTCCCTGTAAATAAAATTCCCTACGCGAGGGTTAGGTATAGTGTATCATAACGACAGAATAAGTCAAGTGTCAAGGGTAGTAATTTTGTTAAAAACAGTAAAAATAACCTTGTTTTATATAGTCTTTTGACGAAAAAGTTATCCACAGGTATAATAATAACACCCTACCCAACCATTTTCCAACCTTCTTATCATTTAACAACAAAAGAGACAGAATAAACAATAAAAACAATATAAAAACCCGAAAACGTATACGTTTTCGGGTTTTTATAACTGTCGCTCCTGTAAAAGAATCCCCACAATAGATACTGTGGTTGTTCTACTGATTACCCCACGGGGCAATCAAACACGAATTCCCTAAAAGATTAATTACAAGGAAATCTTTTAAAGGAGCCGGCAGCAAGTATAGTATATCAAAATTATTTTTGATATCAAATTATTCAAAAAGATCAGAATATACAACTGTTTCACCTAGTTTTTCATAATCAAGTATTTCACCATCTTTGAAGAATCTTTTAATTTCTATTTCTCCGTTTTCTACAGAATCAGACGCGTGAACTACGTTCGACTGCATACTCATTGCGAAATCACCACGAATAGTCCCCCCAGCTGCTTCAAATGCCTTTGTAGGGCCTACAATAGTACGAATAGCAGCTACTGCCCCAGCGCCTGATAATGCTACTACGATAACTGGTGCACTTTTCATGAATTTCTGAATTCTTGGGAAAATGGTTTATCAGCAATATGCGAATAATGTTCTGAAAGAAGTACATCTGTCAGATGCATCATTTTCATACCGATAATCTTGAGACCTTTTTTCTCGAATCGTTCTACAATAGATCCTACAAGGTTTCGTTGAATAGCATCTGGTTTTATAATAATAAGTGATCGTTCTGAATCCATAATAATAAATAAATTAACTGATTAATGTGCCAACTGTACCAAAAAACCACTTTTTTTGCAAAGGTGGTTTTTTAATGGTTACTCTTAGAGTGATGTATTTTCTTCATCCAAATTAAAATATGATGAATCCATAACAACACCTTCTGGTAATTCACGAGCAATATCATTATTTAACTGAACCAATCGATCACGTAGAGAGTTTAATGTTTTTTCAAGTTCTCCATTCATAGGCAACTGGGATAATACTTCGATTTGTTTGGTTACAGAATTTTTTTGGTCTTCTAATGTTACCGTAAAGCCTTCGTGTATATTATTATCTTTATGAGTCGCTGGTCCGGGTTGTGGGTTTTCAAAAAAATTAGACATATATTTAAAATATTATTGATAGATTTATTCTCCTATTTTCAGCAAATGTTTCGATCATTTACTGACTAAT
>CAZGCO010000013.1:3246-9170 GCA_964524475.1 uncultured Candidatus Saccharibacteria bacterium | reverse complement strand
AACTGTTCTTCCCTGCTTTGATAACATGTTCGACAAGTGTATGTGTATACCCCCATTCATTATCATACCATGCCAGAACTTTTACCAGATTACCCCCGACCACACGGGTCATTTCCAAATCTGCAATAGACGCATGGGTATTCCCGAGTATATCAGACGATACAAGAGGTTCATTAGTAACCGTAAATATTCCTGCCCAGCGTGGGTCATGAGAAGCCTTGGTAAGTATTTGGTTTATTTCGTCTATTGTAGTATCTCGTTTGGCAATAAAGGTAATATCTGCAATAGATCCTGCGGGCACCGGTACACGGAGTGAAATCCCATCAAATAAACCAGCTAGGCTAGGATATGCCTGTGTAACAGCAATAGCAGCACCTGTAGACGAAGGAACGATGTTTTGGGCTGCTGCACGACCTTCTCTGAGATCCTTCTTACTTGGCCCGTCAACAAGCGACTGGGACGCTGTATACCCATGAGTGGTTGAAAGAATAGCCTTTTCTATACCGATGGCACTATCTAATATTCCAATAATTGGAGATGAGGCATTGGTCGTACATGACGCATTACTGGTGATATTACACGTACCGAATTTTTCCTCGTTTACCCCCAGAAGTATTGTCTCGCCCGCTACACTACCATCGCCCTTACTCGGTGCACTAATTACCACATGTTTTGCTCCACAATCGATATGAAACTGTGATTTTTCAAAACTTGTAAACAATCCTGTACATTCGACAACAACATCAATAGTTAATTCACCCCAAGGGAGTTTTGTGGTGTCTTTTTCTGAAATAAATTTTACCGTTTTACCGTCAATATTAAAACTACCATCAGCATTTTTAATATCGTGATTCCATGTACGATATACCGTATCATGTTTTAATAGATACATAAGAGACTCTATTGTTCCGAGATCGTTAACAGCTACTATTTCAATTTCATCCCGATCCCATGCCTGTTTTAAAAATGCACGACCAATACGACCAAAACCATTAATAGCTACACGAATTTTTTTGTTTTTTGTGAAAAATGACATATAGACAGATTATACTATAAAAAGAAATAAGATACAAAAAAGAGAAATACCGTAAGTATATCTCTTTTTTGTATCTTACCTATTTCATTTGTTTCCAGATATTATCATCTTCCATACCCATAACCCATATCGAAACACCGCGTAATTTTTGAGATTTTGCATAGTTATATTTCAAGGTAAAACTTTGTTTATCTTCATACCATAATTTATAATGACGCATAATCCCCTGAGCATCTGGTTCAGTATAGGTAATCCAATTTGTTTCTAGTTTTTTATCATAACCCTTTTTATCAAATTTTTTATTTACCACTAATTGCAAATATTTATCATAAGGCACAGATTTTATTCGTGTATTTGTATCCATATCCCACACCCAACCATATGTCGGTATACCTAACGAAATTTTTGATGCCGGAATAAATTTTTTCATATGAGTCACTACTTGTTTTACCCAAGAAAGTCTCGCGACAGGACCTATTGAATATGGATCATCGTAAGTCATAATAGTAACAAAATCTGCTGCAGCACCTATACGTTTATAATCGAATACTCCTGCCCAATAATCCCACGACCCTGCAGGTAAATCCGCAGCGTTTTCAGTAACACGGGTAATCACCGCAACAGATAATTTCAAATTTTCTCCATGAAATCGTTGTGCTGTTTTTTCTACAAAACTACTATATGCGTCACGATTACTGGAATGTATTTTTTCAAAATCAAACTGCCAACCGATGTAATTATTTGTTTTTGCTTCTGCTATCAATTTTTCAATAATCAGGTTTTGTACATTATCATCGTGTAAAATAGTATTCATTATATCTGCACTAAACCCCTTTTGAAATACTAATGGCATCACAGGGGTTTTGTTTTTATTGATTTCTACCCAGGCTTTTTCAGATATTTTACCAGATAGTTTCCCTGTTTCATCTACATTGTATACCTGAGGAGCAAAAATCCCTATATATTGCCCATGCATTTGTAATGATGCAAATGATGATTCCCCGGGTGTATAATAGACCAATTTTTCAAATTTTTGCACAGGTTTTTTTATTGGTTTTTTTGTCGTTGTCTTAGGAGTGGTTATACTAGATGCTGTACCGACAACTACAGGAGTGGTTTTTGCGTATGCAAAAACCACTCCTGTAGTAAAACCTATTACAATCAAAACCATACATACTATATTTTTCATGTCTTGATTATATCACATACCGCCCCCAATATAAAAATAACTCACCATGTGGTATGGTGAGTTATTTTTATATTGTTAATTATTTATCAAGCTGTTATACCCCCCATGTCATGTAATGCGCTAATACGTTCTGCAATAGGTGGATGAGTTGCAAATAATTTCAAAAAACCATTAGACATATTTCCAAACGGATTACTAATAAACAGATGAGCTGTCGCAGTAGATGCATGTTCCATGGGTTGACTGTAATGTTCTATTTTTGCCAATGCTCTCGCCAATCCTTCTGGATATCGAGTCAGAAGAACTCCTGAACTATCAGCAAGGAATTCCCGTTTTCGAGAAATTGCTAGCTGAATAATCATCGCAATAATAGGCATTAATATCGCAAGTGCAATCATAAGAATCAACGATAATGGATTATTACTCCCATTGTCGTCACGTGATCCACCGAACATGCTGATACGCATCAAAAAATCTGCAAGGAGTGACACAAACCCAACCAATACTACAACCACCGACATAATCAATATGTCACGGTTTTTTATATGAGACAGCTCATGTGCCAATACCCCCTGTAATTCTGCTTCGTTCATAATATTGAGCAATCCTGTGGTTACCGCAACAGATGCATGCTGTGGATCACGTCCTGTAGCAAACGCATTCGGTGCATTATCATGAATAATATATACACCAGGTTTCGGTATTCCTGCAGTAATAGCAAGGTTTTCTATAGATCTATGCAACTGTTTATAAGTATTACTATCAGCATGTTCTGCGTGTGCAGACGCAAGGGCAATACGGTCAGAAAACCAAAAAGACGTCACATTCATAATAAGAGAAAACGCAACAAATCCAAATAAAATATACGGGTTACCATAAATACGTGAGAACAAAAACCCACAGAAAATAAGTACGACAAAAAACACCCCCATGAGGAGCCATGTTTTTCGAGTATTAGATGCAATATATGAATACGTTGTCATGAATATTATTATCTCACAAAATTATTTTAAAACCTTACCTCTACGACATCTCGTGCAACATCATCACCTGAGAGTTCAAAAAATTCACGCGAAGTAAAGCCAAACATGCGAGCGATTAAACTACTAGGAAAAACCTGTAACATAGTATTGTAATCACGAACATTACCATTATAAAATCTACGTGCTGCCTGAATCTTGTTTTCTGTATCAGATAGTTCATGCTGGAGTTCTATAAAATTTGCATTTGCTTTCAAATCTGGATAATTTTCTGATAATGCAAATAATGATTTCAATGTTCCTGATAACACATTTTCTGCTGCTATATGATCTCCGTTCGCCCCGGACATTGATTGCATAGCTGTATTACGTGCTGTAATCACTGCTTCGAGAGTTTTTGATTCATGCGCGGCATATCCCTTGACTGTATTTACCAAATTTGGAATCAAGTCATAACGACGTTTTAATTGTACGTCGATATCTGCCCATGCCTCGTCAGCACGATTTTTATGTGAAATAAAACCATTGTATGTCGCAACAAACCAAATAACTATAACCGCAATAATACCAAGGATAATAAACATCATAAAATAAAAGATAATTAAATATTAATACACCTGATTATAGCAGATTATGACTATTTGACAAAATACATATAAAAACACTATGAAACAATAAAAAATACGAATCCTGTGGATTCGTATTTTTTATTGTTATTTTTTAGATCGCATCTGCCAATTATTGTATACAACAAGGAGCGGTGCCGCGATAAATATCGATGAATACGTTCCAAAGAACATACCCAAAAACATAACCAGTGACAAATCATGTGTCGCTACAGGACCCCACAAATAGAGTGCTCCGAGTGCAAGAAGAACAGTAACTGATGTCATGATAGACCGAGTAAATGTTTCACGAATACTTATGGTAACTACTGATTCAAATGAATCACCATTGTTCCCATTATTTTTACCTAGATTTTCACGAATACGATCAAATACAACAATCGTATCATTAATAGAAACCCCTAAGATAGTCAATATCCCCACCACGAACAAAGTCGTAATTTCATATCCCATGAGAGCAAAAAATCCTGCAGGGATAATAATGTCATGAACTAATACTGCAATAGCAACGATACCGTATACCCATCCAGATACAGGACGTGCGACATTTCGGAATGAATATGCAATAAATAACACAATCAAAATACTAATAAGCACGATTGACATAATAGCCTTGAAACGAATCTCAGATCCTACTGATGGTCCAATAGTATTAAATCGTGTTTCAACGAGATTAGGGTCTGTTATTTTTAGGCTAGAAATAAAAGCTTCTTTTTTTTGTTGATCTATTGCAGTAGATTTCAAAGAAAATCCATGTTCACCAACAGTTTGTAGACTAACACCTGTAGGTAAAATACCTATCGCTTGATCACGAATCTGTTCAGTAGTTAATGTATTACTAGTAAATTCAATAACTGAACCGCCAGTAAAATCAATTCCTACACGGAAACCTTTGATACCAATAACCAGAAATGATCCGATGATAAGTATTCCTGCAATAGCAAAAAATATATTACGGTTTTTTATAATGTTCATAAATGTAAATAATTATCGAGTAATACCACTCTTATACAAGAATTTCATCACACGACTGTGACTATTATCTCCTAATGCTCTTAAAAAGACACGTGAACAAGTAATTGCAGTAAGCATAGAAACCAGTACTCCAATACCAAATGTTAATGCAAATCCTTGCATCAGAGTTGTTCCTGCAAAGAATAATACACATGCAGAAATAATACTACTAATATTCCCGTCACGGATAGATGTCCATGCGCGATCGAATCCTGTATGTAATGCGTCACGGATAGATTTTCCTGAAACGAGTTCTTCTTTCATTCTTTCAAATATCAGAATATTTGCATCTACTGCCATACCAAGAGAGATAATAAATCCTGCAATACCCGCACTGGTCAATGTAACAGGAATCAATTTAAACAATGCCAACATGATTACACTGTAAATAGACAATGAAACGATAGCAATAATTCCTGGTAACCGATACCAGAATAATAACAATACGGCAATCATAATCAATGAAACAATTCCAGCAAAAACACCTGCACGTACTGCATCAATACCTAGTGTAGGTCCGACAGTATCAGTAGCAACAAGTTCAATAGGTACTGGGAGTGCCCCGGAATTCAATCGCCCTACAAGTTGTTTTGCTTCTTCAGGAGTAAAATCTCCTGTAATGGTTGCCTGTCCTCCGACGATTGCCTGATTTACTCGAGGAATAGAAATCGCTGAACCGTCCAGATATATTGCAATTCGTTTCCCAATATTATCATTAGTCATTTTTTCAAATAATTTTGAACCTTCTTCATTAAACTGTATTGCTACAATCGGTTTTCTGGTTTGACTATCGAACTGCAAACTAGCGCGTGAAAGAAATCGTCCTGTTAATTCAGTACGAGAAAATGGTTCACGTAATGCTAATACCTGTGTCATATCTATCTGACCATTTTTAATCATATCACTGGTGATAGTTATTGGTTCATTACTGTCTGTATTTTGATTAAATAACGGATTTTCTGTACGAAATTCTAGTACTGGTGTTTGTCCAATCATAGTAATTGCACGATTCACATCAGTTACCCCAGGGAGCTCAATACTGATACGATGTTCACGTCCAGATCCAGTTATTGCTGTTT
>CAZGCO010000013.1:0-3236 GCA_964524475.1 uncultured Candidatus Saccharibacteria bacterium | reverse complement strand
AATCTAATCTATCGTATAATGAACCACACAAATATCCAGTTATTGCTGTTTCTGAATTTACAATAGGTTCTGATACACCGAACATGTTTACACGTCGTTCCAACACATCACGAAGTGATGCAAGTGAATCAGGAATTTCTCCGATTGAAATATTTGAAACATCAGCACGATAGGTCAACCGTGCTCCACCAGATAGATCAAGTCCTAATTGAAATTGACGTGACCGAGAAATTTCTGAATGATACACAAAAAATCCAATACCTACAGCCATAGCAAGAAGTATTAATGCATAAACACGAATTTTAAAATGTCGTAAAAATCCAAAAATACCACGGAAAAGGTTAGTAATAGGACGCCAAATGGCTCCAATAATCTGTTTCATTTTTTTCATAATATTACCAGTATACACAAAAATACCCACCATACTACTTGACGTACTATGGCGGGTATCATAAAAATTATTCAAAAAAAGAATCTCCATAGTATTCTGCTTGTAATTGATCACGGTGTGCATCGCGAGTATGGTGACGCATACCCATAATAATACCGATAGCAATACACTCTACCAAAATATGTGACCCTCCATAACTGACAAGCGGCAAAGGAATACCCGTCACGGGCATAATACCTGTATTCATACCAATATTTACCACGATATGTACTAATAACATAATAATCACACCAACACAAAACAAGATTTCAAAATTATGTACCGCATGTCGAGCATAATACATGATACGCAATAACAATCCACCAAAACAAATAATCATGATCGTAACACCGATGAATCCCCACTCTTCGGCATATGCCGCATAGATAAAATCTGTGGTATTTTCGGGCAAATAATTCAGTCGTGATTGTGTTCCGTATCCAACACCCTTGCCAGTTATTTTACCTGACCCAACAGCTATCATAGATTGATATACATTATATCCTGACCCACGGATATCAGATGTTGGATGAATAAAATTAACAATACGAGCCTTTTGATAAGGCTTGAATACTGCCAACCATAACCCAAGAAAAGCAATAACCCCCAATCCCACCATAACCAACAAATGTTTCCGAGAAATACCTGATATAAGTAACATAAAAAACCAAATAGCCATAAGTACCATCCCCGAACCAAAATCAGGTTGGAGCATAATAAAACCAAGTGGGATTAACAAATACACAGCAGTAACAAAAATATGTTTTGGATGAGCAATTTCAATATGTCTTCGTGAGAGATATTTTGACAATACAATAATTAAAAACAATTTTACAACATCAGCTGGCTGAAACGAGAAGAAACCAAAATTAATCCAACTCTGTGCACCTTTGACCGTATCACCAAAAAGTAATACAAGAAGCAACAAAAATATTCCTAATACATACAACCAACCAATAACACGTGTTTTTTTTAAAAAACTCATGTCTATTTGTGAAACAATTAAACATGCAGACAAGGAAACAATAATCCATAACAACTGATGCCAAAAAACAGTATCAGTACCAGAAAAAGAAAACAATGTAACTAAAGAAAACAAGAAAAGTGGTACCATAAATACCAATAACACCCAGTCGATATATTTCATAGATTTTATTTTAGAAATGGATTTACTCTGGGAATAATTTCAACTAAACCTACCGGACGTTCAAATGCCTGTTGCCATGAAAAATCAACCATCGTATTTCCTTGATGGGGTAATATATCTACTGTCGTCTGACTAGCTGTTATTAAATTCCCTGAAACATCATATACCAGAGCAACTACTGGGATATTTATGAAATCATGCGTAGGATGATTATTAGATAATACCGCAGAGAGTTTTGGTAAGGTATCTTTGTCAGTAATCGTTTCCTGACTACTCGTAATAAACGTTTCATCCCATGTGTTTTGTACAGTTTCCCACATCATTGGTTGAATAAACGTAATAAATGCTGTTTTTGGTTTTCTATTTCCTACGACTATTGGTGTTTCAATAATGGCAGTTTTTTGATTTGGAGAAATAAATGTCGAACCAGTAACCGGATCACTGGCAAGGATATTTTTTTCATCATAAACACGTATCTCATAATCTAGTTTTTGAATACCACCTGTTTTGTTTTGATTTTCTATATATGCCACAACACTGTATACATTACCACTGATATGTATCGGTCGTTGCCAGGTAACAAGTAACGGTTTTACATCAAAAGAACACATACGTGTGCACACCCCACCACAGTCAGTACCACGTTCATTTTGGTTTTTTATTATATCACTACAGGTTGGTGTATGCTTGATAAACGTATTGTAAACAAAAACTCCTAATATGAATATTGTAACACTCATTACAATGGTAGATATTTTTGTTTTTCTTTTTTGACTCCAATTCATATAAATATAGCATATAGGTTTTTCAAATATTTACAAGTAGAAAAATATCTATCTATAATAAAAAATAAGACAGTAATACTGTCTTATTTTTTATTATAGATTATTTTTTAAAATTACTTTATCCTCAAAAGAGGTATTCCATAATATTCTTTTTTCATTAACTTCGTTATAATAATCCTGCATTTTTTCTTCTCCTACTAATTTTTTAAATTCTGATTTCCAAAAACCTAATTCCAAGTTTTTGAGTTCATCAGACCTTATTAATTGAGCAGTCTCACTTGGATTACAGATTTTGTTATAATTTGTTGCTGATAATTGCAATCTAAAAGCAGTTATTATTGCTTTTATTTTTGGAATTAAAACATCTTTTCTAAAAAAATTTTCTTCTTCTATTGCATCAAGTATCATAATAACTAAATCTTTTGTACTTGTATCTTCTTGTTTTACCTTTCTTAGCATATGATTTTGTATATTAATTTACAATATAATTTACATGAATAAATAATAATTGTCAAACAAAAAACATGTCTCACGACATGTTTTTTGTTCTTAAATAATATACAACTATTTAATACTCTGTTCTGAATATTAAATAAAATCAAACAATAGGTAACATGTTGTACAACGCAAGCTTACTTGTGTGTATTGATAATGATCACCATGACATTTCCTAATAGGAAAATGGGTAATTAGTACTTCTCGGCTTAACACATTACTGTGCGTACACCTAAAGCCTATCAACCTAATCATCTCTTAGGACCCTACGATTCCTTATCTCGAAGCTGGCTTCCCTCTTAGATGCTTTCAGAGGTTATCCATTCCCGACTTAGCTACTGGGCAGTGCCACTGGCGTGACAGCCCATAGACCAGAGGT
>CAZGCO010000012.1:0-15037 GCA_964524475.1 uncultured Candidatus Saccharibacteria bacterium | reverse complement strand
ATCGCCAACCACCACTGCAGTACCGTTAGTTGTTCTCCAGTTTATTTTATCCTTGGTTCCATCTGCATCTATATCAAGATCTAAAAATTGTGCAGTTTCTTTTCCACTAACAATACTACCAGCATATGTGTGAGCCGCAGAAAAAACAATAATAAAAATACAAAGTATTTTTATTATTGTTTTCAATATATTTTTTTGTAAACGAATACCTTGCATATATATTATATACAGTATATATGAAAAATAACTAATTAGGCAAGGTGTTTTTTTTCTTGTACCAAAAGAAATACGTACCAAAAATAATAACCACGATAATCAATCCGATTTTTTCAAAAGATCCGAACGTGTCTCCTAATTTCCCAGCAGTATTACCCAATAGCCACCCCACAATACCCAACCCAGTTGCGCGAATAAAAACACCAATGAATGATAATATACTATATCGCCACCATGACATTTCTATAATTCCTCCATATACTGCTAATGCAACTGATGGAATAACAGGAAACGCACGCATACCAACAAACAATACATCGTCCCATGCGGTTTGTGATAATTTGGTTTCTAGCTTTTTCAAATCTGCAAGAGACACACCCACCCATTTCCCCCATCGATCTATCATAGATATTCCATATTTACGAGCAATCCATACGTATGGTAGTGAACCTAACGTAACCCCGAGTGCTGCAGGTATGGATACAGAAAATATTAATTTCATGATATGAATAACATCAAAAGGACTTCCTGATAACAAAAAAGCTCCTGCACCTGTCTGTACTATCGACGAAGGAATAAGTGAAAAAACTTCTTCTACTACTGACGCACCGAACACACCCCACGCACCTGCATGTTGTATCCATACTTGTAATACATCTATCATTGTTTGCATATTAAAAACAGTATAACACAAAACCATCAATTACGATGGTTGAATAAAATACTGTACACCTATTTCAATCATGATATACTATAATCACTATGAAAAAACGAACATATATTATACTTTTAATATCTCTTGTTATACTCATCTTTGCATGGATTGGTTCTCTTAACCTGAGACATAACATTTTGATACAAAAATCTATTACTGAAACCGTTGTAGAATAAATGAAGCGCTCCCTACGGGAGCGCTTCATTTATTCTACAACGGTTTTATCATACCCATACTATCCCAACATTTTTTCTTTGATTCGCCACAGTCCATATCCCACCAACATACCAATACCGATACCTGCAATAATATCCAGTGGATAATGTACGCCAATCATCACCCGACCAATACCCATCAATATAACACTCGCAGCAGAAATCCATCCCCATGTTTTATGATATTGCCAGATAATCATAGAGAATGCTACAAAAAACAACATATGCCCCGAAGGAAACGATTGATACGCCTCGCCCAAAACTGGTGGGATCAGTGCATGAATATCAGCAATAGCAACATACGGACGCGGACTATGTATCAATACTATCAAAAGAGATTTTATTATATACCGTGCAACAAACCCTGCAAGAAATGCATATATCACGACACCAGTACGACCAATACGTTCAGTCCATGTAGTTCGATATAAAACAAATATGACAATACCTATCAAGTATACATAACCCAAAGAATCCCCAAAAAACACCGCAAGATTCCCCACCCATGAATGAGTGTACGCAAATTGATTTAATAAGAGAACAAGATCTGTGTTCATATAATGAGTATAACAGGAAAAATTATAAAACGATATAAGTGAATAGAATTATCGGTTAACAATATATAGGACAAGTAAAAATAATCCTCCCCACCAACCAATGTCCGAAACAATAAGACTTAGCATGATTTTCTTTTGCCATGAAACAGGCAGTAATTCTCCTGATCGTCCTTCTTTTTCACGACACAACATAAAAGGGCTGACTTTAAAAGAGAGAAAGTAACCATTTATAATCAGAACAAAAGCAATAACAGAATAAACGAGTGGAATACCTGAATATGGTTACTGGCGATATAAAATAAATCCACCGATGACGGCAAGAATAATCCCGACCCAAATCATCGGTTTTGTGACTTTGTGCGTTCGTGTTGTTGCTTCAGTCCAATAGGAAGACTTTCTTCCAAGAAAGCCGTGAATGTCAATAACCGTCACAGCTCCAAGTCCGATAATAAAACCAGAGATAAACATGAAGAGTCCCAAAAAATCTAATGTTATATATGTCATAAATTATGAATAAAGTATATCATATTATATTTTAGTTTTATATCTTGTGTTGTATTGAATGTAAATATGCAAACAAAAATAACAGATATATTCTGTTATTTTTGTTATGGACTATGTCCATCATAGCTCGCTACTCTGACGAATGAGAGCGGAACACTCGGGTTAAGTGCCTATGATGTTAAAAGTATCGATTGACACTTTGGTCTTTTAAAGTCTAATTATTTATGCTAAGGTACCTGTATGCCAATAAATTTAAACACCCTCGAAACAACACTAACCGAAATGAAGGCCGTCTTCCAAGCTGGTTCAGTAGCTGCTATCAGAAGTCAAAATTTCATCAAATTACTCCATAATTACTGTATTCAAGAATTAAGGGTACGTGGAATTGAAAAACCCGGTCTTTCTTTGAATGGAGAAATTAAAGTACTCACAAGTCATAAATTTAAAGACATGGATGTTGCTCTTGTACACCCTACCTCTGGACCCCTGCTTATTGTTTGCGTGCGGAGTCAGATGAGCTCATTAAGTAAAAATTTCTTAAACTACTATGAGATGGAGGTTGGAGATGTGTCGGCAATACATGAAAGATATCCTTTATGTGTCGTTGGCCTTATCTATCTGCATCCTTCAAAAAGTATAGTCGCCGGCAAAGAAAAAGAAACTTTCGATTTTAATAGAGCCGAAAAGATGTTTAAACTTATTTCAGGTAGGGAAAAAAGTTCTGATCAAACTGGGCATTATGAAGAAATTGCATATTTAAAAGTTGATTTTGAATCTAATCCGCCCATACTAGATCAAAATTTTCCAGCTAATGAAAATCTTAGATTAACTGACTTCTTTGATAAATTAGTTGAGAAATTTGACGAAAGAAACTTTCCATTACTTTAAACCTAAACTAAAAAGACCTAGAGGGTCTTTTTAGTTTAGGGAATATTTTTCCCAGAGAAATTTATCAACCTCAAAACTGTCCTTAAGAGAGATTAATTTTTGTTTTTCTGAATGACTAAGGTTAGGGATCGAAAAATTTTTAACATAATTTTTAGCAAAAGATTTAAATCCACCAGAATAATTTTTACTCGTTTTCTTAATGTAATACCACATTACTTTTGAATTCAATATTTTCTCTAGAATTTTGTAATCATCGTCATTTTTAGGGAAAATAGCATAACCGCAATATATTAATGTATCTACGTCGTTAACAATTATAAAAGAAGGTTTATTATCCATCATAGGAAGAATGATTTTTTTACCAAAATCAGATACCCCCTGAGATCTTCCATATGCATACCATTCGGAGTAATCTTTTTTTCCTTTATCTCGTAGAGTTAAGTCATCTTTAATATGAAGAAGGTATTTATAGGCTAAAGGAAATTTAGTTTTTATATACTTTTCACTCACAACCCTGGCCTTATCGTTTTCTAATTGATAGGGGTAAATTATTCGCTCCTTGTTTCTAGTTAGCGCACTAATATTCTTTATTTTATTGGGCTTAATTATTTTTTTTGTAAAATCTCTCTCAATATAGAACATTTTTCCATCATGCCACTTTTCGAGTAACTTTTTATTATTTTCTTCGACTAAAAATAAATCATTATTTAAAGTTGCTATGCCAGTTACAAATCTATTAACATATTTATATAAAGGTGAACCCAGGTTCTCAATCTTAAAAATATTTTCTGCATCTTTCTTACTTAATAATCGCCATTCCGATGCTCCAAATGGTTCCAAGGATATCTTAGTAAATTCAAGGGCGTTTAGTTGATTAATTTTTTCAATTTTATCTACTAAAGTAAATAGAATCTCATTAGTTAGTTTTTTGGAAAGTATGGTTATACATGTATAAGTTGTAGCACCTGGGAATATTTGCCATCCATTGAAATCAATAACCTTTTCGATATATTTATTTGTTGAAAGAAAATTTCTTAGCTCACTTGCATTAAGTGAGGTTAAATATGTACTTGGTGTAATATATCCAATTCTTCCTGAACTATTAATCCATTCTACACCTAGCTCAAAAAAAGGAATATAAAGATCAGGGTTTCCAAAATTAGCGGTCTTCCAATTCTTTACTGACCTTTTTCCTGCTTCATCAAGATTTTTAGCCCGAACGTATGGTGGGTTCCCTACTATAAAATCGAAACCACTGAATTTATTTATAATTAATTTCCAATTAAACGAAAGGCTATTTGCAACATATAAGTTAAATTTGAATTCTTTGATATCTTCTCCATTAAGTATGGCTAATAAAGAGAGAATTATTTTAGTATGATTGATACTTGAATCAAGGATATCAATTCCATAGATATAATCCGAATATATTTTTTTAAAACTTACTTTGGATTTAATATTTAAATATCTAGCAGTCTCAGTAAGAAACGCGCCGCTACCACAGGCAGGATCACACACAGTACCTAATTTATCTTTCAAGGTTTCCTCAACAATATAACTTACGATATGGTCAGGGGTATAATAGGATCCATTAACCTTCCTTTCAGTTTCATTAATATTCAGTTCATAAAATTTCTCCAATAGTTTTATGTCTAATTTAATATTATTTTTTTTGAACCACTTGATTATATTCTCTACATATTCTGTTTTGTTATCTAAATAGGTTTTGATTAAAAGGTTGTTAACTTTTTTAATCTTATTTAGACTCAAAACCCCACAAATAATTGCAGTTTCGATTTCTAAAGGATTGTTATCTTTGAACTCCTTTAGCACCTTGTTTATTAATGAGGAGTAATTCATATCTCTATATTAGCTTAAAATTCGGAATTTAGAAAATAAGTTACCAACAGGTTAATCTATAAAAGCCCTAAATAGGGCTTTTAAGACACATGAGTCACGTCCGATTTTTTTATCTGGCGGGGCCGTGTGTGAGTTAAGTACTACCAATCTCAATCACTGTAAGTGATATATTAGCATAATTTTTACTGATCTGCCGAGGCAAGTGAGCCAGGTTTATTCTGAAAAATTATTACTTAATACTAATAGAAGTGATTACACCTATAATTCCAAGAATAAGTGCGATAAGTGCCCCTAAGGTAGGTATTTCTTTAAAAAGCAACCATGCAACTAGTGGTTCAACTATTAAGATTCCACTTACCGATATTGCTGTTACAATCCAAATATTTTTGAATGCTTGATATCCAAACGTATATCCATAAACCAGTAAAATTAACCCTATAAGCGAAATAAGGAAAGCTGGTAAAATAGTTACCCAAGGATCTATGCGATTGAAATGCTTTGCTGCCCACATTTCTGCTCCTATAATAAATACTTCTCCAAAAAATAGAGCTAGTGCTGTAAAAAATTGATTCATATAATAAAAATCTATTCTATCATAATATATATTATCTTTGAATTAAGTGTACTGAATCCGATAATAATTTCTCTTTTGCGGAAGTGGTGAGATTCGAACTCACGATACGTTTCCGTATGCTTGTTTTCAAGACAAGTGCCTTCAACCACTCGGCCACACTTCCAATGTATATTCCCTTGAATTATTATCTTTTCGGGTACCCAGACAATATCATATTCTTGTAAAAAATTCAAGTAGTGTGATATACTGATACTAACATGCTACACACGACTACCACACAATTCGCCTGGTCTATACCAGCATATGAAAAACCTGTTCGCAGCGTGGACTGGTTTTGGGCACTTGGTATCGCCGTTATTACTGGTGCAGTATTAGCTATCATTGCAAAAAACTTTCTCTTTGCATTTTTGGTTGTTATGGGTGGTGTATTGATTGTTGCCTATGGTCGCAAAGAACCTGATATCATGAACATAGAAATTAGTAATCATGGTATAAGCATCAACAAAAATATTTTTCACTATGAAATGATCAAGGGATTTTGGATGTATACTGATCATAAATCTCGTCCACGACTGATTATCAATGTATCACGAACCCTCATGCCAAAAATAACCCTGCCGTTACCTATGGATATGGATTATATAACACTGCACGAATTCCTGATATCACGTATACCTGAAACAGAAATGTACGAATCACGTATTGATCTGATTGCAGAACGTTTTGATTTATAATATACCAATATTGACTTTTTGTCGTACATGGTATTTAATGTGCTTAAATTAAAAACTCATATATCATGTCAAAATATCATATATTCTCTTTGTTTAACGAAGAGTCAAATGCAAAACATCTCATGAATTGCATTCTTGCAAAAAACGAGGATATTCTGTATTTAGAGAAAAAAATAAAAGAGCATAAAAAAGGCTTGAAATCAATGATAAAAAGTTTTTTACAAGAATCAGTAGTGCAATCAGAGAGTGTAAAAAATATTTTAAATATAGTACTCTATCCTACTCTAGACAATAAACGAGTACGTTCACGTTCATTAGTGAATACACTATCACATGAGATAGTTTCAACACTTGATACGTTAAAGAATAAATCTAGTGAATTGCACTACATAAAATGCTCATCGTTTATGAAAGAATTCGACTGCAAAAATTTGTTTCAAGTTAAGCAAATAATAACGGAGTTTAATGCCCTGATGGAAGAAAAAGAAACAGGAATTCGGATATCCATCCGAAACAATCCTACAAAAGAAGAATTTTCAGAAAAAACAAAGCTATACATAAAACTGAAAGTTTAAAAATTTTATAAAAAATAAAGGCCTGAATTACTTTTTGTAATTCAGGTTTTGTTTTATAGAGATTTGATTTTTCTATAAAATATGCTACTATGTTTTGTATTGCTTTCATAGTTCAATGGATAGAACACCAGTTTGCGGTACTGGTAATTTAGGTTCGATTCCTAATGAGAGCACAAAAACGTTAAGAAAATTTAAACTGCTTTAAATTTTTAGTTTTTGTGAACCGGAGCGATGTTTTTGTTTGAGCAAAGCGAAAGGCAAAAACCGCGAGGTGGGGTCGCGAAATTTTTCGTCAGAAAAATATTTGTGACCAAAAACGTCAAGAAAAATCAAAAACAAAAATAACCCCCTGGGTTATTTTTGTTTTTCTCTTTGTTCGTTTACTTTTTTGACTATTCTATCTATTAATCGATGCGGATCACTATCAAATATAATCAAATCATGTTCGCGACTGATATCCAGCGCAATAATTTCACGCAATAAATCTGTAGTACCCCAATCGCCTTCTAATATTCCCAATACCTTACCTTCTTGAAATGCACCCGCAAATTCATGTACCGTTCCCACACGTCCACAGCCAAATACAATAGCATCCGATGAACGAGTAAGAAGAAGATCACATCCAGAAATACCGAATCCTGTATACACAATCAGGTCTTGATAATCTGTAGGTAATCGGTACATATGCATATGTTCAGTTTCAGTAGCTGCAGGAGAAAATCCAATAGTCATTCCCCCAGATTCTTTGGCAGATTTTGCTGTCCACAACGGAAAACCCTGAACAGCACCTGTTGTGAGTATACATCCATGTTCAACAATAGCTGCACCTAGTTTTGTTGCAACAGACAATGCGTCGATACCACAATGACTTGTTTCGCGTGCACCTGATACACAGATTTTAATAGATTGATTTTTCATATTAGATAAAGTATATCACAATATTTTTAGAAACAAAAAAATAGCCAAGAGAAAACCCCTCGAAGTGTGCTGCATTATTGCAAGCCTGAGGGGTGTATTCATATTGGATTATAAAAATAGTATATACGAAAAATATCTATTTGCAAATAGTTATTAAAAAACCTGAAGTATTAGACACTTCAGGTTTCTTTAAAAAGAGATTGTTAATTACATTAATTTACTTTTTTCACAAATGGGATAAATACTCCCACATATATTCCAGGGTCCCAACTATTCCAAGTAGAGCCAAACTCTACGAAAAATGTTGCCCGGCCACTGGCAACTGGTGTCCCTACCCCTGCACCAAGATATCCCCCACTTTGAAATACATTTTTTGTTCCTACAATATAGGAACCGAAATTACTAACAAACGAGTAGTAAACTGCACCCCCAACTGAGTTGGCTGTCATGTTATAGAACGGAGTAAATACAGTTTTTTTATAAACTATTTGGCTCACCAGAAATATTCCGCTGGTTGTTTTAAATTTTATCGTAGAATCTCTAAAATTTATTGCTCCATTAGGAGTCAACATGAGACCAATTGAAACAGACACGGTGTCTTTGGTTTTGGTTTGAGCATTTAAACTACACGATAGCGTAATTAACAAAACTATTATTGAATAATTTTTCATTTGATATTTTTTTATCGGTTCATAAATTTAATATGAATTATACATAAATAATATATATTGTCAATATGTTTAGATATCTTATAATAAAAAGCCCCTAAGGGCTTCTTATTTGTGTTTCATTAAAAACTAATCTCCCGAACCTCACCAGCAATTGGAGCATCTGCCGGTATACCTATTTCATCACGAATACGTCCCGCAAGAGTATTTGCAGATGTCGTTTCCCCCATAACACAAAATACTTGTTTTAGATTTTTCGATATATCACGAACAAAATCTACCAACTGATCAGCCCCCTTGTGCCCAGAAAAACCACTAATCATACGTATTTCAGCATGAACATCTACATCAGTATTATGAATTTTTACATTTTTTGCACCATCCCATAATACACGTCCCAGTGTTCCCTGCGCCTGATATCCAACCAAGAGCAACATATTGTTCGGATCAGACAAATACCATTTTGCGTGATGCAATATTCGACCACCATTCATCATACCTGATCCTGCAATGATAATCTTTGGTCCCATAATCTGATTAATAGATTTTGAATCTTCAACGCTCTCAGTAATATGTAGGTTATCAAAAGTAAATACATCGTCTCCTGCATGTATCATTTTGCGAACCTCTGGTTTCAAGAATTCACTATATCTCTGAAATACTTCGGTGATTTTACTCGCCAATGGTGAATCAAGGTATACCGGAACATGTGGTACACGATTATTTTCATACAAATGATTCAATTCAAATAATATTTCCTGAGTTCTTTCTAATGAAAATGACGGTATCATGAGTGTTCCACCACGTACGACAGTATCTTCGATAGCACGTTCTAATAACGCCGAACGTTCTTCGACATGTTCATGATTACGATCCCCATATACACTTTCGGTCAATAGAATATCTGGCTCCATGAATTCTTCGGTGTCTTTTAATAACATGTTCGGACTATTCCCTAAATCTCCGGTAAATACCATATTTTTTTCCTGAAAACTAATCTGACACATTGCAGATCCTAACACATGCCCCGCATCGAAAAACGTTCCTGATACACCATTACCCAAATCAATATGACTGTGATAAGGTATTGTTTTCCAAAGTCCTAATGCATGATTAATATCGTCACGATTATATAATGGGTCTACATTATGTTCTTGGGCTTCTTGTTCCATCAGTCCTAATGCGTCGTCGAACATCAGTACCGCAATATCACGTGTCGGAGCAGTAGAATATATTACTCCACGGAAACCATCGTGAATCAGTTTCGGAATACGTCCAATATGATCAGTGTGCGCATGAGTAATAATAAGTATATGCACATCAGCAGGATTATACGCAAACGGTGTATAGTTTTTATTAAACGCATCTGTGTCCCCCTGTGCTAACCCACAATCTACTAATATTTTTCTATCAGCAATATCCAACATAAAATTCGCCCCTGTCACATCTCCTGCGGCTCCATGAAAAATAATATTCCCCCAATGTTTTTTTTGTTCTATCGTCATATAATACGTGTTAAAATTTACGAATAAAATAATACATCGCGATCAACCCTGTTCCCAATGTGTCGAACATAATATCACTAACCGTATCTGCCCATGATGGCTGTGTAACTATTTGTAATGTTATGTGAATCAAAAATTCATATATTTCAAGAAATATTCCTCCAACAAATCCTATACAGAGAATAAAAATAATTTTTTGTTTCAGTGTTTTTGTAGAATACATCACCCAGGTATGTTCAACCAAATACACTCCTAACAATCCCAAACATATTCCTCCTATAGTGTGCATCATCATGTCATACCAATAAAACAAATAATACAGATGCCAAATCTCTGCAGATATCATTCCAATACCTAATAAAATAAAGGCTCCAACAACACGTAAACCATTTTTATGTTCTCGTAAAAAGCTCATACTCTCATAATAGCATTATCCAAGAATTATAACCAACAAAAATAGTTATTATTGCAAAACACCAAAACTATGATACACTCGTACCAGTCATCTCAAAAATAAAAATATTATACATAAAATCTGAGATACTGATAATTTTATATGTTATTCGACCTAAAAATACTCAAGGCAACCTTGGAGCAAATAGAGCAAGAAAAAAATATTCCGCAAGCAACCCTTATTGAAGCCCTCGAAATGGCTCTCGGTGCTGCATATAAACGTGATTATGGAAACAAAGGCCAAATTATCCGATCAAAATTCGACATGGAAACAGGTGATGTAATTTTTTACCAAGTAAAAACAGTTGTTGATGAAACAACTGTTCGTCCAGCATTGACTGATGAAGAACGTGCGGAAATGGAACAATTAAACAATCAAAATACTGACGAGGAAAACCCTGACATGTTGCCACGTTTTGATCCAGAAAAACATATGTATTTAGCAGATGCAAAACTTATGAAATCTGGTACTCATGTTGGAGATGAAATTATCTTTTCATTAGATGCGCCAGAAAAAGAATTCGGACGTATTGCAGCACAAACAGCAAAACAAGTTATTATGCAACGCATTCGTGAAGCAGAAAAAACTATGTCAATGACAGAGTTCGTAGATAAACAAGGAACTATTGTCACTGGAACCGTACAAAAAGTAGACCGTGGAAATATTTTCGTAGAAATAGGAAAAAGTTACGGTATTATTGCAAAAAACGAACAAATCCCTGGTGAAAACTATAAAACAGGTGATCATATTCGTGCGTATCTTTACGCTGTAGAAGACGGACCAAAAGGTATGACGGTAAAATTATCTCGTTCTCATCCTCGTTTTATCGAAGCATTATTCATGATAGAATCTCCTGAAGTTGCCAGTGGTGTCGTAGAAATAAAATCTATCGCCCGCGAAGCAGGATCACGTTCAAAAATCGCAGTAGTTTCTCATGATGAAGCTATCGACCCAATTGGTGCATGTGTTGGTCAACGCGGTAGTCGTGTTATGGCAGTAACCAGTGAACTATCTGGTGAAAAGGTTGATATTATTCCTTGGTCAGAAAACCCACAGGAATTCGTCGCAAACGCGATTGCTCCTGCACAGGTATTAGATATTACGCTAGATGAAGAAAATCACCAGGCACTCGTTTCGGTAGCAACTGATCAGCTATCTCTTGCTATTGGAAAAGCCGGACAAAATGCACGTCTTGCAGTACGTCTCACTGGATGGAAAATCGATATCAAAGGTATTGATGGAACACCAGAAGTAATATCAACAGATGAAACAATTGACGAAACAGGGTTTACTACATTGGATCAATTATTTACTGCACCTACCGATGCAGAAACTACATCAGAATCAGAAATAACTACAGAATAATTTATGGCAAATATTAATCATGCTCCCAGCAAATATATGCTTAATTTGCAACATGTATTACCTGCATTTGCAAATAAAGAAAAAAATATTATTAATGGACTCATTGAAATCAATGCAAATTCAATTAATAAATATGAATTTATTACTGAAACAGGTACATTAAAACTGGATCGTGTAGGATATTCATCACTGGCCTATCCTGTATGTTACGGACTTATTCCACAAACATGGGATCAAGATAACGACATGTTAGATGTAGTTATTGCAAATGTTACCGAACCATTAATTCCTGGAACTCTCGCTGAATTGCGGGTAATAGGTATTATGAAATTCGAAGACGGCGGTGAACGTGATGATAAAATTATCACGGTGCTTGCAGATGATAAACGCATGGATCATATCCAGAGTTATATCGATTTGGGTGAACACTGGTTACGTGAAACTGAACATTATTTCGAGTTTTATAAACACTTGAAAAAACCAGGAACATGTAAACCATTGGGATTCTTTGATACTACTGAAGCTATACATATCATTGATGAATGTATAGAACGATACGAAACAGAATACAAACCAAAATTACAATAATACAAAAGAAAATCCCCGTACGGGGATTTTCTTTTGTATTATTTTTTATTTATCTGTTATACTGTATGTATTATGATTACACCAGAACTCACCAGCTATATTACCAGCCAGGTCAACGCGAGCGTGTCTCGTTCTGCAATTACAGAAATATTAAAAAAAACCGGTTGGACTGATATGGATATCAGCGAAGCATTTGCAGAACTTTATCCAGAACCTACATCACCAGTACAAGAAAATGTAACAATTACACAGACCGTTACATTACCTACAGAACCAGTAACACAACCAGTGGAAACCTTTCAACCAACAATACAACCGGAACAAGTACCTGCGGATCCAGTAGTAACCACAGAAAATCATTCCCCTGAAACATCGTATTTCATGGCACAGCCTACGACCATCTATCCTGTACAAACCAATAATACAATACAGCCCGAAACAACCCCTATACAACAACCTTATACATCGCCTATCATGAATACTCCCCGTGAATATCCAATGAACCAGGTAACCTATGCCACCCAACAAACAACTACAACTGTACCGGAACATCACAAGAAAATAACACTCGTTATTATTTTCATTCTTGTAATATTATTAGGTGCTGTATTCTGGTTTCTTATCTTGAAAAAATCAATTCCAAATATAACGAGTATTGCAAAAGAAATACCTACAGGTAATATTGGCGAAATTGTATCAGAAAATATAAATACCATTTCAGAACAAGGCACCTTAGCAACAAACACCCTTAGCCAACAAACAACAGCTCAAACGACTACAGAAATCACGCCAACTATACCAGCACCTGTGATAATTGTAGAAAAAACTGACTCTGAAAAAACAATTGAATTAACCGCTATGCACGCATATGCATCATGGTATAAAACAATACATAAAAATTTTAATGGATTTTGTGAATCAGGAACAGAAGCAAGTCCATTACCTACCACAACAACCTGTCGAGCACGTACAACCACATGGAGTGCGTCACGCATACTATCCAACGGTAAATATTTTTGTATTGATAATAGTGGTTTTTCTGGCGAAATTAGTTATGAACCTACGAAAACAGCATGTAGCGCAAAATAGCAACAAAAAATCTCTCCATGGAGAGATTTTTTGTTGCTATTTTATTTAGTACTATTGTTCCACGCGACCTCCGAATGCCCAGTTACATAACACCTTATACGATACCTCCCCACAAATAATCTGATTCGTTTCTGTATTCATGAATACTGGTATTCCTGGACAATCGGGACAATACATCTGTATATAATTTTCCATTACGCGATAATCTGATTCTGATTTCCACACGTCGTGCATATCCACGACAATACCATATTCATGAAACATTTTTTGAGTTAACATTTTCATTGATTCACAACTGGGACAATCAGTCCCAAAAAACATAATCAAATGTGACATATTATTGTGTAGGTGGTTTATGAGTAAATGAAAATAATACCTTCCAAAATGAAGCCTGTAATACGAACTTTAATATTGCATATGCTAAAAATATTCCTACACCCAACAAAACGATCGTATGTATCTGTCCTAATCCTGATGCAATACGTACAATCTTGTTCCCCATAATCACACCAATAGTAAGAAACAAGTTTACATAAATAAACAAAGCAAACAAATCATACAAGGCAAATTTTCTATATGACAATTTTGTATGTCCAGCGACAAACGGACCAATGAATCGCAACTGAACCAAAAAACGACTGATAATAATAATTTTTACAATATGTTTTTGTAAAAAAGATTCATCATGCAAGAGTGGTGATGAAAATATTTTATTATAAAACCTGGTAACTAACTTGTTCCCCTTGTATGCCAACAAATAAATCAAACTATCACTCACGAATAATCCTGCAATAATAACCATCATGGCAGGAATAAAACCTAATACCCCTGTTCCAATAAAATATCCGAACACAAGCAGAGTGATTTCTTCGGGAAATGGAATAACCACATTAGCAAGGAGTGAAATACCAAAAATCCCCCAATAAGAAACATGAGGGGCATATTCTAAAATGTAACGAGAAATATCTGATTCCATATATCTCTATAATATCATAATAAAAACCCCTTGTCTCCAAGGGGTTTTTATTATTTTGTCGTTGCTTTTTTGATAGCAAGAGTTAAACGAGATTTTTTACGGGCACCTGTGTTTTTCTTGATCACTCCACGTTTTACTGCTTTATCAATTGCCTGGTAGGCTTTTGATAAATCTGTAGCTGTCATTGAAACCTTTACGGTTTTTATAGACGTACGCATAGTTTTACGGCGACGATCATTGATAATTCGTTTTTTTTCTGAAACACGAATTGCTTTTTTAGCATTATCGAGATTTGGCATGAGAATAATTATTTGAAAAATTGGTAATAATAAGATGTGTTGGAATACTTGGTAGAAGTATTCCGTGTAGTTACCATCTTGACACGGTAGGTAACTACGGAACTGCCTGATTACTGTAGCATAATAAGCCAATAAAGGCAAGCCAAGTAATCAAAAACTACCCATAAAAAATCTCCACTACTGCGGTAGTGGAGATGATATTTTGTTGTAGTAGTAAAACCTATTCTTTTTTAAAATGGTCTTTGAGTTTTTCAACAAGATCAGGATGGTAATGTTCTACAAAAACCGTCCTCGTCTTTTGAATCTCAAACCATTCCGGATGATCTTTACGATACTC
>CAZGCO010000011.1:8279-16061 GCA_964524475.1 uncultured Candidatus Saccharibacteria bacterium | reverse complement strand
TCTCAAACCATTCCGGATGATCTTTACGATACTCTTCAGCTTTGGCTTTGATGGTAGTAACAGAATTCCCAATAAGTTTCATTAGAGAGCTTGCAGATTCCCAACCTGTTTTTTTCTTTACATCATCTCTGATTTTTAGCTCATTTTTAAGGATAACTACTAAATCAGGGTGATAATGCTCGGAAACACGTTGTTTCATTTTCTGAATCTCAAACCATTCCGGATGATCTTTACGATACTCTTCAGCTTTGGCTTTGATTTTAAGATAACTACGAGTAATAATTTTCATTAACGAACTCGCAGATTCCCAACCTGGTTTTTTATCTGAGACATCATCAGCTGTTAATTTTTTCTTAATGATTAAAGCTAAATCAGGATGATAATGTTCTACAAACAAAGCTCCTGCTTTTTGAATCTCAAACCATTCCGGATGATCTTTACGATACTCTTCAGCTTTGGCTTTGATGGTAGTAACAGAATTCCCAATAAGTTTCATTAGAGAGCTTGCAGATTCCCAACCTGTTTTTTTCTTTACATCATCTCTGATTTTTAGCTCATTTTTAAGGATAACTACTAAATCAGGGTGATAATGCTCGGAAACACGTTGTTTCATTTTCTGAATCTCAAACCATTCCGGATGATCTTTACGATACTCTTCAGCTTTGGCTTTGATGGTGATAGTTGTGCACATAATAACTTTCGTTAAAGAATTCGCATTTTTCCAGCCTGGTTTTTTACTTACAAAAGAAAGCTTATCCTTAAGAAGGGTTACTAATTCAGGATGGTAATGTTCCGCAGAAACCGTCCTCGTCTTTTGAATCTCAAACCATTCCGGATGATCTTTACGATACTCTTCAGCTTTGGATTTTATGGTACTATAATCACAGTCAATAATACTCATTAAAGAACTGGGACTTTCCCAACCCTCCTTTTTATCAGGAGCATTGTTTTGTGATCTGATTTCCATTATAAAACTAATAACATCTCTTGTACTTTCAATAAAATTGAAACTGCCTATATCGATAACACTGTCTTCTTGTTTAATAAGATCTCCATATATATCCTTAAATATCTTACCTTTATTTTTAATTCTTTCAGTAAATGAATGAACCATTTCAATCCTGTCGCAATTCGCAACAAAATCTAGAATGAGTACTCTATCCTTGCCCTCCATAGGACGAGTGAGTCTCCCAACCTGTTGATAAAATATAGTAAAAGAAGAGGTAGGTCGTAAAAATACAGCAACATTTGCTTCTGGTATGTCAGTTCCTTCATTGAATTGATCAACAGTAACTACCGTGTCTATTTCACCAGACAAAAATCTATTTCTTCGTTCAGATTGAACTTTGGGATGAAGTTGTGAATGAATAGGTACAATAAATGGAAACTGTTCGTGAAGTTTTTCAGCATATTTAATAGATGAACAAAAGATAACAGTTCGTGGATTATTAATACCTTCTTCCTTGATTTTGTCTTTGATAATTTTAACAATCTCAGCATCCCGTTTTGGGATAAATATACGACTATTAAGCTCAGCAAGACTAATCTTTTCATTTTGTAGTTCACCCAGATTAATAATTTCATCAGTTATGACACGATAGTAAATCTTTGGTAACAACCCTCTAACAAGAGCATCTTCTAAAAGGAGTGTAAAAATAACATTATTATCAAACAAGGGCATAATATCCCGTGCATCTCCACGGTCAGGTGTCGCAGTCAAACCTAAAAGAAACTTAGGGTTGAAGTGTGTAATTACCTGTTCGTATGTTTCTGCACGACTGTGGTGTGCTTCATCGATAATAATGTAATCAAATGTTTCTGAATCAAAATTATCTAGATAGTTTTGAAGACTTTGAAATGTCGCAAAGAGATACTTTACATCGATGTGGTTAAAATTATTACCCAGAAATCCAAAATTGCTTTTATCTCCACCAAGAATTTTCATGAACGTTTTTTGTGCTTGTTCTAAAATATCAATTTTATGACAAAGATAAAGAACTCTACCATTTCCAGGATATGCATCCAGAAATAAAGCAACATCAAAACCAGCTAATACTGTTTTACCTAAACCAGATGCAAGTAACGCAAGAGCCTTGGTTTGTCCAGATTCTCTTGTTTCTTTGAGGGCTTGTAATCCATCTACTTGATATTCAAAAGGTTGTAAAACAGCTGAACGAGGTGACTCATTTCTAATAGACGACATCTTGTCTACACCCGTTATGTCAACAATTTCGGCAAATGGCTTTTCAGTTTTTGGGCTAACACCGACAGCTCTTTGAATATCTTCATCGATTTCTACAGTTCCCAAAATGAACTCCTTAAAGAGTTTTTTAAAGCTTGGAACATCTTTAAGTTTATCCAAGGCCTTTGTTTCTATCTGACTAGCTCTTTGTTTTGAAAAACCGAATATTTCACCAAGCTCTTCCAATGTGCGAGGAGTACCATCTCTAAGTCCGTAACGTAGCTCTACGATACCTATTTCTCTAAGTGATAAATATTTAGCTAATTCTTTTGAAAGGTTTTCTTTCAAAATATCATGATCATATACATTACCAGGATCAGTAACTGATACATCTTCAATCGTGTGTGACATACTCCAATTTTCATCTTCATTTGTTATTACTTTTTTAAAATCTAAAGAATCTGTCTGTTGTCGAGATGAAAGACTTTTTAGAAAAAGAACTTCTTCTGTATCTATTTTCATCTCTTTTGCTATGGATTTTATTACATCATCATCATCATTAAAATGTTCATATCTCAATCTTAATTTCTTAAACTTAAGAAGATTTTCATGCATATGAACAGGAATACGAATGGTTCTGGAATTATCAATTAAAAATCTTTCGATTTTCGTAATAATCCAATTGTATGCATAGGTAGAGAATCTAAATCCTAAACGCCAGTCAAATTTTCTAATTGCAATATTCAGTCCTTCATTACCAGCTTGAATTAAATCAAGCAATTCAATCATTTCTGATTTTTGTAAAAATTTTCTATATTTTAGAGCAATAAATAAACTCATTCGTAGATTTGAATTAAAAAATTCAAGATAGGCAGATTCGTCGCCAGATTCAATACGTTGTGCAAGTTGTATTTCTTGTTCAGCTGAAAGAAGTCGGTATTTTTTTATTTCTTTTGAATATACCTCTTCTGTTTTGTTTGTTTTGTCTAAAGAACCTTTAAAAATAAAGTCTTTTTGTTGTAATTCATCCAGTGTTTTCATTTTTTATTTAATTTACAAGTTTACAAATATTTAATATATATGATATCATATATATTAAATTATGTCAATAAACTGTGACTATCTATTATGGTACATAGCAACCATAAAAAACATTGCAAAAAACAAAAAATATGTTATGCTGGTAAACGTCTTTTGTTGATTTTAAAAATTTGCGCTCGTAGCTCAGTTGGTAGAGCAGCTCCCTTTTAAGGAGATGGTCGTAGGTTCAATTCCTACCGAGCGCACAAAACCGTTTAAAAAATTCCCACTGCTGGGAATTTTTAGGTTTTGTGAACCGGAGCGATGTTTTTGTTTGAGCAAAGCGAAAGGCAAAAACCGCGAGGTGGGGTCGCGAAATTTTTCGTCAGAAAAATATTTGTGACCATAAAAGACTTGGATCCAGATGTAAAAACATCTGAGTCTTATTTTATTGACAATACAATTTTATAAGTGTATTGTTTATATTAAAATTAAGGAACTATTCCGAGCGACGTATACTGTCGGTATAGAATCACCTGTAACTAAACCATTAAAAATAAAATAACTATGATAGATGATAAAGAAAAATCTTTTAAGGTATTTTCGATTGATGCGGTAAATACAAAAAAACCAGAACAATTCCTTTATTTAGAGGAAAGGAATATCTATTTTTTTGTTCGTATTCCAATTCAGAAAATAGAAAGGAATATCTATTTTTATTTTTGTAATAAAATATCAATAACTGACAATGGTCTGGTTATGAAAATATTTATTACTGATAAAGTAAACCATGAAAAAAGTTGGTTTTTTGGAGAAATAATAGAAACAGATACAGATTATTTCTGGAACAACCAGAGAGACTTGTACCAAGAATTAAATAAAAATGTTTTTAAGTACAACAACATAACAGAAATGGTAAATCGATTTCTCAGTACTATTCTAAAAAAGAATAAGATAAAAACACAAGGAAAATTTACCTCTTTTACAAAACCATTTAGAGATGTAATTTCTAAAGATAATCTATTTAAGATAGTTGATATCATTCTAGAACAACCCAGTGGGTACATCGAAGAAAACAATTTTAACAAGATTTCTCTCATTCCAAGAAAACAACTGAAGGGATTAAAAATTATTGGTAAAATAGAACTACCTGAAAAAGCCAAGAAAAAGAAAAATGGTAAAAAAACTAAGGAAATTATTATTAAAACACCTCTAAAACCAGAAACCATCTCCAGAGAAGTAGTGAAAAATATTATCACTACACGCAAAGGTAGTGATGCATTTAGTTTAAAAAGACTAGTGAGCAAAAGAAATATGTTGATTACTCTTCTTGTAGAAAAAAACTTGTTTGTTGATTTTCAGGAAAAAACGAAAATCAAACATGGAAACGTTGTACAAACAAAGAGAATCATAGTAACAAACAGTCATAATATGACTGTTACATCAACCATAATATCAAGAAAAAATGGTACCCTACATTTACATAAAAATGATCTAATGATTCTAGTCTTGAATAAAGTTATTGATAAAATACAAAGATATAACCCTGAAAAAATATTGCAGACAGAGATTTAATTACTTACTATAGTAACACCGTTCCACCAGGAACGGTTTTTTATTACAAGAAAAATATGCTATGGTACACATATGTCTCACATTCTCATCATTCATGATATCCGCAGTGTACACAATGTAGGTGCACTGTTTCGTACGGCTGACAGTGTCGGTATCGACCATATTATTATCTCTGGATATTCCCCCACCCCACTGGATCGGTTCGGTCGTAAACGTTCCGACCTGGCCAAGTCTGCCCTGGGAGCAGAGGAATCTGTGTCGTGGGAATATTGCGAAAATATTTTTGAAAAAATACAGGAATATAAAAAAAATAATTACACAATTATAGGACTGGAACAACACGAGCGAAGTATCGATTATAAAAAAATAGACAAAACAGAAACCATGGTATTTATCATTGGTACTGAAACTACTGGTATAGATCAAACTGTATTAGATCTATGTGACATCATCGCAGAAATACCTATGTATGGTAAAAAAGAATCACTCAACGTCAGTGTCGCCACAGGAATATTATTGTATCGAATATTAGATAAATAAAAAAAGGTCGTGCACAGTGCACGACCTATAATAATATTATCAGATTGTAATTATTTAACTATCACCCTTTTATCGCCGTACTGGTTATACCAGAATAACGGCTGTTCTGTGTTTCTACCATCTGGACTGAACGGATACCAGATTTCAATCTCTTCAAAATCTCGCTTGATAGCAATAACCTTTGAATATTCAAATGTGTTATCTCTATCTACCGTTTTGAGGCGGTAATACCATATTCCCTGTTCGGTAAACTCATGAAGAAAATTGTATTTTTTCATAGTCTTACTCTCACCTGCGGCAGGTAACATTGCAATAGAATCAAAATATCTACCATCCTTTGAAATTTCGATTTCAAAATAATCAGAATTTTTTTCACTTGCGGTTATCCACTGCAAATCATTTCCCTTTTGCTTCTTGGAAACAGTAAACGAAAACAATTGCACAGGAAGACTTGTTGCAGGTGGTACGTATACCACCAAGGTGTCCCTATAAACGGGACAATTAAGGAGCACACTCGTCCAGTTTGCTACCAAATGATATGTGTCATTTGGAACATTATTGAACTGAGCACTCATCGTTGATGCCGTATGTGCGTAGCTCCAATACGTAGATCCCGTACTGGTTTTTATTGCATAGGTACATTGCGCCTCGATATTCGAGACTAACAATGTATCCCTATTGAGAAGTGACATGGCACCTGCAACTTTCTGCATCAACACAATCGTGTCTACAGCGAAATTGATTGAAACCTCACCACACGTCGCAGGGTAAGCAGACCTTTTATAATAGTAGCTAGAACTCTGTGTTACAGAGTTCATTTGATTTGTAATACTTGCCGTAGTATCCGGCAACGCATACGACAACCCAGATGTTGCAACGGTGTATTCCCATTTATACTTAAGAACAGTATCAGCTCTGAAATATGATGTTGGTGTTTGTAGATTGAGAATACTATATCCAGCACCATAACACGCGGCGTAATTACTCGTTAATTTACCCTGATTAATCCAATTCCATCTGGAGTACAAGGTGTCCTGAATATTTACGTTTAAAGGAGAAGAACATCCTCCATTACGCAATACCTGGAGCCCGAAGCTTACTCTCTTGATTCCTGACTCTCCGTTACCAAACGAAGAATCTGAGAAAGAAAAAATAGTGTCGTTAATCGGCAAGAAGTATGTCTTCTTGTTTACTCCGTTTACTCGAACGAATAGTTTTATTGAAGTTGCATTTTCAATAAAATATTTAAACTGTATTGTATTATACATGCAAATGGTATCTTTTTTCTGTAAACAGAAAATTGAAAAACCGCATAATGCGCTTGCTTTTTTACTAAAAAAAACAAGGGAAAAAATAATGATAAAAATGTATTTTGTTTTCATTGTCTTTGATTTTATTGTAAAAAAGCTTTTTTCTATCATACCACATAAAATCAGGAAATCAATTAGACAAAAACCACATTTAGTGGTCTATCGTAAAAACTTGATAATTTCTTTAATAATAGTTTGTGTGTCTTTATCAGTAGTATCTATGCTCAACAATAGTTCACGGACGGTACGCTCTGCAAAACCAAGTGCCACCAACCCATCAATAACATCCTGATGTGACGATAACGATGATGTACCCAAAGACGCCAAACCAAAATGCGAAACCTTGTCCCGTAATTCCAAAACAATTTTTTCTGCAGTTTTTTTACCAATACCTGGAAGACTTGATAGATATCCGATATCATGAGACCCTATAGCACGGATAATACCATTACCTGCATGGTGTACCATATTCGCACCTAGTTTCGGACCTACACCAGAAACACTAGTAATTAATTCAAACAATTGCAAATCTGTTTCGGATAAAAATCCATAGAGATCATGACTGTCCTCGCGGACAATGTCAGCAACCCATACCGCGAGCATAACCCCTGTTTTTTTTGCGTGAACTGTTTCAGGAATATACACCTGGTAACCCAACCCGTTGTTTTCAAGGGTAATAAACAATGGACTGTTTTCAATAATAGTTCCCGAAAGATAACGAATCATAATATATCTAGTATAACATAATAAATATTGTTTCCTATAAAATAATTATCCACAGGTATTTTCTCATAATATATATAACCCCTTGCAAGATTAATATAATATGCGATAATAGAAACAGATCTTTTTGATCGAGATTAATACAAAGGTAAAAGTTCACCCAACTTTAGGGTATTATATGTACCTCTTATATCAATCTCTTACTATCAAAAAGAATACTGTTATTTATTATGTTCTCCATCAAGTCTTGATGTACCTCTGTACAACAAATAGACTAAAATAAACTCTCTCAAAAAACTTTATACTACTCAAGGCAGTATAAATCACAATAAAATATTTACAAGAAAAACTCTTTATCATTTTTTTATAAGTGTAGATAAAGGGTTTTTTATTATAAATTTTTTATAATAAAACAGTCGGGGGGGGGGGGGG
>CAZGCO010000011.1:0-8269 GCA_964524475.1 uncultured Candidatus Saccharibacteria bacterium | reverse complement strand
CCCGACCGTTTTATTAATTATTTAATCTGTAATACCCACTGTTCTAACCAGTTCCATAAATCCCCTCCTTGAATTCTATTTACATGATATCCGTGTACTAACTGTCGCATATCATTCATGATTACTGCACGGTTTGGTGTTTTTGTATTCTTTGCAATCATGTCTTTACATTTCCAAAACAATATCCCGTGCACGCTTTCAGCTGATTCTCCACCAATATATTTTAATTGCATAAGTGTCGTCCATAATTTTTTACGATCACGAACAGGTAATGTGTTTGCGATAGTAAAAGCAGATAATCCCACAATAGGTTTTTCTGCCACCAAGTCAGTAATTTGGTACTGATGTACGGGGACAGATAATAATTTTTTTTCAAGTATTTTTTTCTCTGGGGCAAGTAGTTTTTCTGTAGTAACAAAAAAACTACTTGTAGACATACTCATATCATATATTACATCCATCAACAATTCTGTTGCTATATGTGGAACAAAATATGATGATGACTCACCGAACAATGAATCTGTTTTTGCAAAACCCACAATTGATTCATGATTCATTTCATGATTTCCTATTCGATATATATTTTTATGTTCGGCAAAAAAACCATCTCGTATTTTTTGATACTGTTCGTTTTTTTTACCGATAATCAATGTAAGCATATATACAGTATACATACTATATAAAAAAATAAAAACCGACATACGTCAGTTTTTATTTATAACCATTTTCTCACTATTTTACGATACTCATCATAACTGGCACACAGGGTAACCATCGTCTGTTCATATGGTGGAACAATTATTTGAGATAATATAACAAATGATACCAACCCAACCAATAACATAGATAATGAATTCAAAATACACGCAATACCAACATACATTGTCGTAAAACCGATCATACCTGGATGGCGACTATACCGATACAACCCAACAGCAAAATCATAACATGTCTGTACATGGAGAAGTTTAAAAAATGGTTTTCGTGAACGCTCTGCAGCAATAACAATAACAGTACCCATAATAAGAAAAAATATGCCCAGTGTATTAGTAACAGGCAGACTCATCATGCCCAAAAAATATAATGGATAAAACCAATACACACAAAACCCAACAAGAAGCACCCCAATAAAAAATACGGGAATATGCGCTGACATATGAAAAAACTTCTTTTGTTCGTTACTCATAAAACTATGTATAGTATACAACAAATATGCATTTTTACCAGCAAGAGGGGCAATATGCTACGCATATTGCCCCTCTTGCTTTATGTTCATTCAACCTATTTCGCACTTGCCCAGTTATCTCCAATTCCCAAACTGATAGCTAATGGTACTGTAGTCTGAATATGTTTATACGACCGTTCAAATACATATATCATTTCGTCACGAATAATTTCAGAAATCTGCTCAGTATATACTGGATCTATTTCAAAAACCAATTCATCATGAATCTGCATAATCATATGTGCATGTTCATGGAGATGTTCTCTAAGCAACCTGGCGTCGATATGTATCATTGCGAGCTTCATGATGTCAGCAGCAGTTCCCTGTACTGGCGCATTTGCCGCGGCACGCTCTGCTGCTGTACGTATAAATGGTAGTGTACTATTAATCTGAGGAAAATATCTCCGACGTCCAAACATAGTTTCGCTGTAACCCATTTTTCTCGCACTACTTACCGCATCATCCATAAATGCACGCAACGTAGGGAATTCTGCAAAATATTTTGTATGATACTCCTCGGCTTCTTTGCGGGTAATACCCAAATTTTGTGACAATGCCGTAATACCCATACCGTACAAAATCCCAAAATTAATTACCTTTGCATTACGACGCATATCACTGGTCACCTGATCTGGTTCCACTTGAAACATACGTGATGCAACACCTGTATGAATATCACGACCCTCTGCAAAAATATTACACAATCCTGTATCCCCAGACATAATAGCTGCGATACGGAGTTCAATCTGTGAATAATCAACCACCAACAGTTTTTTACCAACTGGGGCACAAAACATCTGGCGCATCATGGTTCCATGTTCACCAGTATTAGGAATATTTTGCAAGTTTGGGTTCGCAGATGAAAACCGACCAGTGGTTGTTCCCGCCTGAATGAATTCAGCATGAATACGATTTTCACTGTCGCAAAATGTCGGCAATGGATCAATATACGTAGAAACAATTTTTTGTAATTCACGATATTGTAATATTTTTTCTATCACTGGATGTAGGTCTCGTAGTTTTTCTAGTTCTGCTTCTGCGGTAGAATACGCACCTGATTTGTTTTTCTTGATACGAAGACCCTTTTGACCATTGGTGATATCCATTTTTTCAAACAATACTTCACCCATTTGTTTTGGTGAATTAATATTGAATTCATGTTCGGTCATGGTATGAATTTCTTTTTCCAGAATTTCTAATTTTGCATGATAGTTTTTTGACGCAACAAATAATGCTTCTTTATCAATAACAACACCATGTACCTGCATATCATGAATAATCCGCATGAGTGGTTTTTCAATATGATGATATACATCTCCTACACCCATTGCAGTGATTTCATGTTCCAGATATGTATGAATATCCTGAATCATTTTTTTTCCTGTATATGTTTGTATTGTCTCCAAATCTGGATTCGTGAGTGTCGAATCTAACACCCAAGCCATGATCTGAGACTCGGTAAAAAGTTTATTATAGGTTTCACTATCCAAGCCCTGTAATGGATCAACAGGTTCTGTAGGTGTTTTATTTTCAAGTTCAGATACACCTATTGAACTGTCCAATGATAATATTCCTGGTAATCTATTACCTAATGTTTTAAACTCGAATTTCACTAACATGGCACGTACTGTGTCTATATCACAGGTAACATTCCACGGATGATCAGCAGGAACAAATACTACTGGTGCATCCAATCGAATAGTTGCAAGGATTTTTGAAAACTCTGCAGATTCACGATGTTCCTGTAATAGTCCTACAATACGTGCTTTGAATCCATCTGCAATTAACTGTTCTGGGTGATTATCTAATGTGTCATATAGGTTTTCTAATGTCTGATATTTCAGAATTAGTTCTGTTCCCATTTTTTCTCCGATACCAGGAACACCTGGTATATTATCTGATGTATCCCCACGAAGCCCCTTATAATCAGGGATAGATGCTGGTGTAAAATGATATCGTTCAATGACTGCGTTTTCATCATACAAAACTACATCATTTAATCCCTTTTTCAACGTAAATACCACCGTGTCGTCACCGGTAATTAACTGCATCGTATCCATATCTCCTGATGCAATAACAATCTGATACCGTGAAGGAAAATCACGATGAATCTGATGAGCCAGTGTTCCTAACACATCATCTGCCTCGAACCCTGGTGCATCAATAACAGGTATACCGAATGCATGAAAAACTTCACGTGATGTTGATAGTTGTTGTTTTAAACTATCTTCAATTTCTCCTCGTTTTCCCTTGTAATCAGAAAATGCTTCATGACGAAATGTTCCTCCAGGTAAATCATAACAAGCAATGATCTGATATGGTCGAAATGTCTCAATAATCCGAAACAGCATGGTACACACACCGTACAATGCGCCTGTGGGTTGACCATCAGCAGTCGCAAAATCAGGTAACGCATGATATGCCCGATGAATGATCGCATGCGCATCTAATAATACGATTTTCTTGCGTGGTATTTCTGATTTTTTCATAAATACAGTATATCATAAAAAATTGCAGGTAATTATATAAAAAATCTCCTGTAAAAACAGGAGGATTTTTTTTATTCTATAATATCAATATTCAAAGCGATAATGGATAATCCTGAAAAGTTTCCAGGATTATTTATATCGTAATCTGGTCCTATGTTTTTTGTCCCACACTTTGGACAAAAAACATACTTTGTAGACCAGACTGATAGTCCATATTTACACTGAGTACATGATTGCCGGTTATATTTTTCTTTTTTCTTTTTCATTTTTAATCATCTATTTCTAAACCAAGCGGTTCGCCTATAAACCTTGGTCTTGGTTTTGTACGAATACCTCCTGTTTTTTTCTCTTTATGTTTATGTTTTTTTAATTTCTTCTTTTTTTGTTTTTGTTTCATGGCTATAGCTATTTTATTTTTGATAATTATTATACACATTATATTAATTTTGTAAATAGACCACATAACCACTTAAATCGTGGTATACTACCCCATATGATTATCCTTGGTATTGATCCTGGCTACGAACGACTAGGTATTGCAATTATTGAAAAACCGTCCAATGGGCGTGAAACCTGTATATATTCAGAATGTTTTCGTACATCTGCAAAAGATTCATTCCCTAAACGATTATTTGATGTAGGAACAAAAATACAAGAAATCATTACACAATACAATCCACAACATCTAGCGATAGAAGAAATATATTTTGCAAAAAATACAAAAACAGCCATAAAGGTCGCCGAGGTTCGCGGATCTATTATTACCCTCTGTATTCTTGCAGGACTTGAAATCTTTGAATATCATCCAAATGCGATAAAACTGGCAATAACTGGGTATGGTGGGGCAACAAAAAACGATATCTTGCACATGATACCACGGCTCATACAACTACCTGTGGGAGCAAAAAAACTAGATGATGAAATAGACGCACTCGCTATCACCCTGACCCATAGTGCTAGTTATAAAATATAGAAAACAAAAAAAGATATTTGTAAACACGATAAACCCTTGTCAAAAAAAACTGGATTTGTTACAAATATAACTATTAACAATTAATCATGTAATATTATTTATATGTACGATGACGAATTTGTCGCTGATACTGGTTCAGATGAATTAGAAGCCGAAGCAGATATGTTACTCGCGGATTTCGATGACGATGATGAATTAGATCCGTTAAAAAAAGGCCTCATCGATGATGATGAAAACGAAGAATTAGAAGACGATCTAGATCTAGGTGATATTAATGATGAAGACATGGGCGAGATGGATGACACGTTTTAAAACAAAACAAAAGAGGTGGGGCGCGGGGGGGGGCCGCGGGTGTTTTTTTTTTTTTAAAAAAATAAAAAAAAAATTTAAATTTTTTTTACCAATACGGAGTAGTGTTTGTTCTGATATTATATCAATAGGAACGATATATCCACTGACAGGTAGATCATTAATATATACCCCACCTCCATCGATCATATCTCTTGCTTCACGTTTTGAACCTAATATCCCTGACCCTACTAAAAACTCTACTAATTGTATTTCATTATCAGAAATATATCCTGAATCAATAGTATATATATCCAAATTTTCAGTATTTATAACATCTTTTTTACCAAACAAACTATTTGCAGTGTCTCGTGCTGTATTTGCTTCTTGTTCTCCATGCACCAGTTTTGTTACATGATATGCTAAATATTTTTGTACCAATCTCTGTGACATATCCTGCTCTGCATCAGCAACAAGCTGTTCGTATTCATCAGGCATAATATCAGTATAAATTTTTATATATTCACAACACCCAACATCATCAGTGTTAATCCAGAATTGATAAAAATCAAACACACTCGTCATGTGTGAGTCGAGCCACACTGCACCGTCTTCACTCTTACCGAATTTTTTTCCCGTTACTTTATTAATAACGAGAGGGTTCGTTAAAACATGAACCTCTTTTTCATGTTTCCGACGAATGAGTTCTACACCAGCCAAACAATTCGTCCACTGATCTGCACCACACAATTGCAGTGTACAGTTATATGTATTAAATAAATGTAAATAATCATTTCCCTGGAGTAATGCATATGAAAACTCGGCATAGGAAATCCCTGAACCACCTTCACCAATACGGTTTGCCACGATATCTTTTTTAATCATATCACTAATATTATAATATTTTCCAACATCACGGAGAAAATCTAAAATATTTATATCCTTTGTCCAATCAATATTGTTTACCAAAATAAATTTATATTCACCATATATTTTTTCTAATTGTTTTTTCGCACATTCAATATTGTACTGTATGGTTTCAATATTTTGTAAATCTCGTTCAGTGTCTTTACCTCCTGCGTCTCCAATCAGTGATGTTGCTCCACCAGCGAGCACAATACCTGTATGTCCGTGACGAAGAAACACCCTGTCGAGCATCATTGATGCCAAATTACCTATTGTCTGTGATGGTGCAGACGCATCAAAACCATGATAAAAAACCACCTTGTTTTCATCAATATATTTTAAATCCTTAAAAGTTGTCTGGTACACTAACCCACGCCAAGAAAGCTCTTGTGAAAGACTCATTTTTTTATCTTTTTTGAAAAAATTCATATATTTCAAGTCTAGCACATTTTATGAAAATCTTGTAGAGTATGTATATGCAACATCATCACAACCAACATCACAAGAAATCTGTAATAACAAAAATACTCGACACATTGGAAACAGGTACTATTTGGATATTACGTACTCTCTATATAACCAGTAGAAGATTATTTAATTTTCTCAAAAAGAGTTTTTGGTTAGTATTGTGTATTTTTTTTGTTATACTCGGTTCATTTTTTATTTGGGTTGCAACATTACCTATACCAAGTATAGCAGATTTTCATAACCGTAAAATAGTCAGTTCAACACAAATATTAGACAGAACAGGAAAAATAAACCTCTATGATATTCATGAAAATATCCAAAGACAAATAGTCACTGGCGAAGAAATATCGTATCACGCAAAACACGCTATTATCAGTATTGAAGATGAACAATTTTATGAACATCACGGTGTACGTATTGTTTCAACTGTTCGTGCTGTTCTTGCAAATGTACTACCGTTTTACGGAGGATTAAATAAACAAGGAGGCTCAACACTAACCCAACAAGTTATAAAAAACACTATTCTATCCAAAGAGCGCAGTATCACCCGTAAAGTAAAAGAATGGGTACTCGCAGTAAAACTGGAGAATAGTTATTCAAAAGACGAAATTTTAACCCTCTATTTAAATGAAGCTCCATACGGAGGAACACTTTACGGTATCTCCGAGGGTTCGCGTGTATTTTTTAACAAAAAACCTATTGATTTAACTATTACTGAATCTGCATATTTAGCGTCACTCCCTAACGCACCTACCTATTATTCTCCTTATACAGAAAAAGGTAGAGCACGACTAGAAGATAGAAAAAAATTAGTTCTCAAAAAAATGTATGAACAGGGGTACATTACTGAAACAGAATATATAAATAGTCGTGATGAATATATAAAATTCCTCCTCCAAAAAGATAGTGGTGCAAAGGCAATGCATTTTGTTGACTATATCAAGTCATATATCGAAAAGAAATATGGCCCCGAAGCACTCATATCAGAAGGCCTTCAAGTAACTACCACACTAGATTGGGATTTACAACAAGTTGCAGAAAAAACAATATCAGAAAATGCACTAAAAAACGAAACTGCCTGGAATGCAACAAATAGTGCGTTGGTTGCTATAGATCCAAAAACAGGCCAAATATTATCAATGGTTGGGTCACGTAATTATTTTGATGATAAAATAGATGGACAATATAACGTTGCAACAGCAGTGCGCCAACCAGGATCATCATTTAAACCAATTATTTATACACGTGCATTCGAAAAAGGATACGAACCAGAAACATTTCTTTTTGACACCCCAACAACATTTGCAGGAACATGTACTAAAAACGATGGTACACCGGGATGTTATGCGCCAGATAACTATGATGGTAAATTCGTAGGTCCTATATCTCTCCGGGATGCTCTGGCTCAATCACGCAACATTCCTGCTGTAAAATTATTGTATTTAGTAGGTGTGGAAGACGCTCTACGTACTGCAAAAAATCTAGGTATTACTACACTTGATAAAAATGCAGATCGCTATGGACTAACACTGGTTCTCGGAGGTGGTGAAACAAGTCTATTAGAAATGACGAGTGTATACGGAATTTTTGGTAATGATGGTATTCGTAATGAACCAGTAGGAATATTAAAAATAACTAATGCTCAAGGAAATGTATTAGAAGAATACACACCAAAACCAGAGCAAGTAATTTCTGCCGAAGCAACCAGAAAAATATCTAGTATATTATCTGATAATATTGCGCGTAGTCCCCTGTTTGGTCTTCATTCATTTTTGTATTTTGGTAACACCCAGGTTGCAGGTAAAACAGGAACAACTAATGATAACAAAGATGCATGGCTTATTGGATATACCCCAACTATTGCCGTTGGTGTATGGTCAGGAAATAATGATAATAAACCTATGAAAAAAGGTTCTGCAA
>CAZGCO010000010.1:0-18637 GCA_964524475.1 uncultured Candidatus Saccharibacteria bacterium | reverse complement strand
GTTGGTGTATGGTCAGGAAATAATGATAATAAACCTATGAAAAAAGGTTCTGCAATATCAGGTCCTGCATGGAACACATTTATGACCGCAGCAATAGAAAAAATGGGTACAGAAAACTTTAAACCTGCAGGAGGTGCTGATACTACAAAACCACCAGTAATACGTGGAAAATGGTGGGGAGGAGAATCATTTTGGGTAGATAAAATATCAGGAGGTGTAGCAACAGAATATACCCCAAATGAAACCCGCGAAGAAAGAGTAATACCAAACGTACAGTCAATATTGTATTGGATAGATAAAGAGAACCCGAACAAGCTTTCTAATAATCATACAGATGGTCAATTAAATCGTTGGCAAGCAGGGGTACAACAATGGGTACAAAACAATCGCTCAAAGATTCCAGGGGAACCTATTCGTCCTAATTTTAACGACACAGTTCATACAGAATTTTCTACCCCAAAAGTTTCAGCAACCCTGACTGATAATAAAAATACTTTTAGTATTCATAATACCGTAACTGTTTCTATAAATAACATATCATCAATAAACCCTTTAAATAAAATTATTCTATCTTTTAATGGACAACAATTAGAATCATATTCACCTGATCAAAAAATACTTTCTTTTATTCCTGAAAATTATAGTATTCTTACAGGTTCAGGTACATTAACTATTACAGTAATTGATAATGCATATAATCGTGGTATGGTATCTATTCCATTAATTATTACCGAATAATATAAAAAATAAAACCCTATAAGGGTTTTATTTTTTATATAAAAATCTGTAATTCGTATCCTAATTTTTTATTAACACATTCTTTCAAAATATCTTGTTTTGTTCTGAGAATATATTTTACCTGTGATGGACAATCAAAATGTATAGTAAAACTAGAAACAATAATATTTTTTTTATTTAAATCAATATTATATAATCCAGACACACAATCAATAATAGTGTTTTTTATCTTTACCTCACGAGGAATAAATCCATCTAACTTTCCTAATAAGCTCTGTACAGTTTGCATATTACACTCTACTTACTGGCATCATAATATACATAAAATCGACCTTATCACGACCACTAATTACTAATGGTTTTGTTGGTTGAGTAATTCGTATTTCTATTTCTGGACTACTAATAACTGTTAATACATCTTGAATATTTTTTTGATGAATAATAATCTCTTGTGATGGTCCAGTAATAACTGCGGGCACACTGGTCACCATTTCTCCTTTATCATTATTATTTACACTAAATATACATTGTGATGTTTCACTATCTATATTCATTTTTACTTGATGAAACCGATCATGAAATATCTGAGTACTTCGCAATGATTTCATTACCATATCACTGTCTATAAAAACAGTTGTTTCATGATTTTTAGGAATAATTAACTGATATTGGGGATAATTACCTGAAACTAATCGTGTAGTATAATAAAAATCTTTATGAGTAATACTCATTTGATGATCATTAAAAGTAAATACTGCATTTCCTTCATGTTCACTAGTAATACGTAACATGTCTGGAATGTTTTTTAAAGGTAATAAACACCCAGGATGGTTAATTTCATTTTTTAATACAATTCTCTTTTCTGCAAGTCTAAATGCATCTGTTGCTACATAAATAGATTCTTTTCCTGATTCATACCAATATACACTGGATATTTCTGGCTTAATTTCTGAAACTAGAGCAGCAAAACTCACTGAACGCACCCCAAGGGTAAATGATTTTAAATCATATTCACACACATCATTTCCGGAAATAATAGGGATATTTGGATAATCTAATGTATTAAGAGTATTAATAGATACACGACTATTTTTACTAGATATAACTAATTGTGATCCAGTTAATTCTAATAATACCTGCTCATTATCATCTAATGATTGTATTATTTGAGAAAATAATACCGCAGGAACTACTAGGGTTCCTGTTTTTTCTATACGCCCAGATATATATACATTCACCCCTGCAGAAAGATTTGTCCCTGACAAGGTAATATGTGTTTCATCAGCCTGTATATGAATACCTGTAAGGCTTGATATAGTGTGTGTTTTAAAAACAAGCTTTTCAACAAGTGAAACACTTTTTTTTATTTTTTGTGCTACACAAGAAATTTTCATAAATAATAATAAAATAATTTTTAAATAAAAGAAGAGAACTATATTACCATTGTGGAAACTGTGGAAACTATTTTTTAGTATATAAAATAATAGTTTTTATAAAATTATTATTGTGTATAACTATTATTATAGTTGTGTGTATGATTATATTTTTTTATATATAAAACTTTTACACAAGTAATTAAAAAATATACACAGACTATAATTATTTTTTCCACAAAATTATACAAATATTATACACAAGTATTTATTAAATATAATTATAATGTTGCAAGCATTGATCGAATATGTTCAACATCTTGTGCAAGAATAGGATTTTTTTCAATATCCTCTGCTATTTTTTCACATGAATGCATTACCGTAGTATGATCTTTACCTCCTAATTTTCTCCCAATAAGAGGATAAGAAATATTATAATCATTACGCATAATATACATAGCTATTTGACGTGCTTGAACGATTTCACGACGACGAACCTGTTCATAGAGACTTGATTCTTCTATATGATAGTAATGAGCAATAGTTTTTGTTATTTCTTCTACAGAAATACTACGTTTTGGTTTTATATGGTTTTTAATAATATCTTTTACTTCAGAAACAGTTAATACTCTAGCGCGGATTTCTTGTTGTACAGATAATGTATTAAATATACCCTCTAATTCACGAATACTTCCATCTACTTGTTGCGCAACGAATTGGAGAACTTCAGGAGAAAATAGTATATTATTTTCCTCTGATTTTGATTTTAGAATAGCATATCTCGATTCAAACTCTGGTCGGGTGATATCTACTACCATACCCGCAGAAAGTCTTGATTTTATACGTTCTTCAAGACCTATAATTTGATTAGGGTGTTTATCAGAAGTAAACAAAATCTGCTTCCCTTTTTCGGTCATACTATTAAATAAATGAAATAATTCTTCTTGGGTTTTATCTCGCCCTGAAAGGAATTGGATATCATCCATAATAAGTACATCAAAAGAACGATATTTTTCTTTTAATTGGTCTATTTTTTTGTTTTGAATTGCTTGGATAAAATCATTAGAAAAAGTATCAGCACTCACATAGTATAATGATATGTCTGGATGAATTTTTTGTAGTTCATTACCAATTCCTTGTACAAGGTGAGTTTTACCAGTACCAGTAGATCCATATACGAAAAATGGATTGTATGCCCCAGGTTTTTTAATAATCGCCTGCCCTGCTGAATATGCAACCTCGTTAAATGGTCCAACAATTAAAGATTCTAGAGTATATTTTGGATTAAGATTATTTTTTTGATTAATACCTGCAGATAAGGGTAATTCTGGACGAGAAGTTGTTTCGGGAATGATATTTATTTTTTCTTCTGCTTTTTTACTAATAATAAACTGAACTTTTTTAATTTCTGGATTAGTTGTTTGAGTTATTTTTAAAATATCTTTTGTATAATTAGATTCTACCCATTCACGAACAAATTCATTAGGTACACTAATAATCAAGACATTTTCATCTTGACGAACAGGATAGGTACCCTTGAACCAGGTATCAAAATGATTTTTTGACAGGGTCAATTCAAACTCGACCAATACTTTATCCCAAAGGCTATAAATATCCATAGTTAAACATTCATTAAACTAATAGTGTTGTACACCCTATTATACACACACTAAAATATTTATCCACATATTTTTTAATTATCTATTTTATTGTTTAAAATACAGTGTATAACATGTGTGGAAAACACTTGCTTTTTTAATTGAAATACGTATACTGTTGTTATTATGTCAGTAACCTATAATCCGAAACGAAAAAAACGAGCTCGAACCCACGGTTTTATGGCTCGCAAGGCAACCGCAGGTGGACGTGCTGTTATGCTCCGTCGTCGCCGAAAAGGACGCGCAAAACTCTGTGTATAACAGGGTTTTTGTGTATACTATATCTATATGATTTCTAAAAAGCACAAAATATCTCATAGTGAATTTATGCAATATTTACGGGGTAAACACCATATTTTTTCTGCTGGTCAGGTGATTATTACTCAAAAATATGGCAAAAACCCTATAAAATGTGCAGTTATTGTCCCTAAAAAGGTTTATCCGAAAGCCCATGATCGGAATGCAATAAAGCGATTTTTTTATGAAATCCTTGCAAAAAACCTAAGTTTATTAGAGAGTCAGAATATGCACGTGGTTATTTTATTAAAAACACCTATAAAATCAGAAAAACAAGTTATTACAACAGAAATTAATGCTCTTTTTATAAAATAATATGAAAAATATTGTATTATGGCTGATTTCTTTTTATCAACGATATATTTCACCATTGTTTCATGGGTCATGCAGGTTTCATCCCAGTTGTTCTGAGTATGGAAAACAGTGTTTTCAAAAATATGGTTTTTTTCATGCTTTCTATAAAACACTTTATCGGATATTACGTTGTAACCCCCTAAATCCTGGAGGATATGACCCTGTTAAATAACTTGATTTTTATTCGCACTCCTATACACTATTTATATGTTTACAACTATTTTTATACAACCCCTTTATAATATACTAGTCTGGCTCATTGCACTGTTCGGTGGTCATATTGGCTGGGCAGTGGTGACGATTACTATATTAGTAAAATTAATCTTGTCTCCCCTTGCCTATCGTGCGCTCCGGGTACAAATAGCCCAAAAGAAAATTGCGCCAAAATTAGAAGAAATCAAGAAACAGTATCCTGACAAAACAGAACAAACAAAAAAGATTATGGAGCTTTACAAAGAAACAGGATCAAATCCATTTTCTGGTTGTTTGCTCATTTTAATCCAAATTCCTATTATTATTGCTCTGTATCAAGTATTTCTCAAGGGTATTTATGTTGGTAATCCCTTGTTATATACAGGAATACAAGTTCCTGAAACAATTCATACTATGTTTCTGGGAATTGATTTGGGGGTAAAGAGTCTTGTTCTTGCTCTTTTTGCGGGAATTACTCAATATATACAAATTCATTTTTCTCCTGCAATGCAAAAAGATCCTGACACAGTGATAAACCCAGATGATACACAGGCGAACATGATGCAGAGTATGAATAGTTCTATGAAATGGACAATGCCAGTTATGATCGGATTTTTTGCCTATATGGTACCTGGGGCTGTTGCCCTGTATTGGGTGATAACAAATCTATTTACCATAGGACAGGAATATATTACCGGAAAAATGCTTGTGAAATAAAAGTTATAAAAAAAACAGACTATGTCTGTTTTTTTTGTTTTATAACTGATGCACAATCTCTGTTTCTTCGTTAAATATTTCACCCAGCTTATGTTCCATAACATCTGTTGGTATTTCAGGAACATCATGCGGAATAATCGTAATATCGGTTATATCTGCATGAGGGTCGATACGCATGCCAGATGGTACACGAGGCGCACTAGGTGCTACAGGTGGTCGTGGTACAGGAACAGGTGCTGTATTTGTGTTGTTGATGTCGATACCTACACGAGACAGCCCTGTAGGCGCCTGTTCTGGTCCACCACGCACGATATAGTCATGAATAGGTGTGAAGACTTGTTGATTAATATCAGACAATAGCTTGTCTGCCTGCGCAGGAGATAGTGCTAATTTTTCTATCAGTTCCGCCTCGTAATTGTCAGGAGATGTAACCCCTACTAATACTAACATGGTTTCTATTTGCAGGTCTTCTACCTCGTCCAACATGAGAGCATTTTTTTTACCAATATCTACCAACATATTCATCCAGTCGCACGAACGAATAGCCTCTTGGTTAATAGTCGGCAAGAGTTCTAGTTGTTCGTTATAGTGTTGTTGAAAAATAGTTGGATTCATAGGTTATTTTTTATCCCCCGCAGGTTTGTCCCCTGATGGTTTGGGTGTAGATGTTTTTAGTTTACCACGCAGATTATTTGCTGCGGTGGTGCCTGCTCCACGAACTTGGTTTCCAAATACAGCACCGTTAGTAATAACTGCAAGTGTCTGTGTAACCGAGTTATTTGGTGTACCAAAAGATACTGCTGATCCTGTACCTCTTCCTCCGACTTGCACAAGAGATGTTTGTTGGTTTTCTAATCTATTTGCATAGTTTTCTTGCATGGCAATGTTTTTTTGTTCTGATGCAAATTTTGTATCAAGGAGTTCTAGGTTCGTGTCGGTAATTACTTTTTGGAGACTGTCGAGTTCTGTTTGGTTTGCTTTTGTAGCTGCTTTGAGAGAGTCTTTTATTATTCCCTCTAGTGCTTTTTGTTTGTTTTCATATTTATCCATGAATACCCGTTTTGTTTTCGTTAATTCTTTTTGTTTCTTGTCATGTTCTACTTTTTTATCATCCATATCTAGAGACAGTTTATTGTCAAGAGTTTGAAGATCATCTAAACGATCTAATTCTTTTTGTGATGCAGTTCCATTACCTTGTTTTTTAAGAAGACCATCAAGGATTTTTTTGTTCTCGTTGTATTTACGTTGCGCGTCTTTGAATTCATCTTCTGGTTTTTTCGCATCTTCTATTGCTTTATCGTAGTCCTTCTTTTCTTTACTGTCTTTTGATTCTGATTCTATTTTTGCGATTTCGTTTTGGATTTCACGGAGGTTTTTGTTTTTGTGCTCATTTGCTGTAGTTACTGCTATTCCTGCTTTTGAAATACTATCTTTTGCTTTATTGTAATCTGCCTCTGTTTTAGCAAGAGTTTTTCGTTCTTTTTTAATAGTATCTAATGCTGTTTTTGCATTTACATCGTTTGGTGTTGTAGCAAGTATTGCCTTGGCAGCAGTTTCTCGATTGTTGAGATCAGTATCTTTCTGTTCGTAATCAGTAACTGTTTGTCTAAACTTGGTTTCTGCTTCTGTATTTTTTGTTTTTAGGTCATTAGTAACAGATTGTGGAGCGACTTGACCCATTGCAGTATTTTCAATAGTAATTTTTTTGTTTTCAAGATTTTTCTTTGCAATTCCCAATTTGTCTTCCAGTTTGCGGGCTTTTTGGTTCGATACTGCTTGATCATTAAGTTTAAGACTACTTGCAATTGCTTCTGCTTCTGCAATCTTTTTCTTTTCAATTTCTTTTTGTCGATTACGATATTGTTCTGCCAGAGTTCCCTCTGCAATATAACCACCCTCTTTTTGTTGATATGTATTACCAGTATCTATAGTACCACCACCGAGTGCGTTAGTTGCTTTATTAAATCCTGTCATAGCGCCGTATTTACCAGTACTGTTGCGTACATCGAACGTTGCCGCACCAAGAGCGTTACCTGTGTTTCTTATTCCTCGAGAAAGTACCCCAGTACCTGTGGTACTGTTAGCAATCTTACTCCCTAATGCACCAAATGTCTGTCGTCCCAACAATGCTGTTCCCCCTGTCGCTGCACCAATGGCAAATGTTGATAACATGTTTGCCCCCTTGTTTACTAAATCCCCTACTGATCCGGACATATCCATAGCTATTGATTTTCCTTTGAATAAAACAGCTAACATCATAGCGAGTTTTATAACAATAACAGAAACAAGTCCGATGAAACTATCAGCTAGTCCAGGAAAACTAATGTTACCGATAAATGCAGAAATATAAATAAAGAAGAAAAATATTGGCGCCAGAAATGCAAGTCCAGCAGTTTGTTTCAACCAGTTTTGAAAACCAATATACTTACTATCAGCTAAAAATGGTATAGGAAGACTTGCAAATGCCAGGGGTGATAATATAGTTAATAATAACAACGTAACCATGCGTCCCAAAAACAAGAACAACATGATAGAGAATAAATAAATCAAGGCAAGATCAATAAGGAGTGTAATTACTCCGATAACTAAATAAATTAATGCCGTACTAAATCCAGGTATTGCGTTAGATTTTCCAAGGAGTGTTTGTGGTTGGACATTGGACAACATAACCAGGGTAATAGGTTTTGTATCAGAAAATGCTCCTGCATCATCACCAGATGTAGTCAATCCTATCGAGCTGGCAAATGTTGCACCTTCTGCGCCTATTTGGTTATAGATTATTCTCCCAGAAACATTACCCAGGTCGATCATGACACGAGAAAAAAAGAAACTAAAATTAATGAATATTGCAATAATGACTGCCTGAACAATAATCTTTTTTGGACTACCCAGTTTTGATAACATTCCCCCACTGTCACTGTCACCACCACCCAATATCAGACTAAATGCAGCCAGAAATAATGCAAATATAATGAGCAGGTTTGAAAAATCACGAACTATTTTCCAGAGAGTAAAAGATATATCAGAAATTCCACTATAGAAACCACTTCCGATAGAATAATTCATGACCAAATCGGTAACTGAACCGATAATTGCTGCAATCGTGTTGGGGATAATTGTTACAATAAAAACAAAAAATTTTGCTATACCACAAAATATATCCAGAGGGTTAGTACATCTAAATCCGCTATTAATCGCTTGCTCTTGAGAGTTTTGAGCGCTTACTATATCAGCACCTAATAGGTTTATAGGGCGTAATGAAATAGTCATTGACGGAGATATTGTATTGGTTTTTTGTGTCATACTGACCACAGGAACAACCATAGGACCAAAACCAATCCAGAGTGTTAGTATGAGTAACGTAATGTTTTTCACAAATCGTTTCATGATGTCTCTATTGTACCATAGCTAATATATTTAGCTATTGTTTTTATAAAAAAAATAATCATTCGTTGCCGAATAATTATTTTTTAAATTCATCTTATAGTTCAGTTGTCGTTGATTCATTATTCACCGGGTTATCTAAAACTGGTGGAACAACAGGTTCTACGGGTGTTTCTACTACAGGTGTATCTCCGCCAGTAGTATCTACAGGATCAGGTTCTACAGGATCAGGATTCACAGGACTTACTACAACAGGTGTTGTTGTGGTCATGTTTTGTAAAATATTCTGTAGTTGGTTTTCATCAATACAGGTTGTATTAATACAAATCTGTTCACCTGCGTGGATTTTCTTTGCGAATATTTCTGTAATACCGTTTGCGATATTCCCTAGCCAACTAATTAATGCATCACGCCATGTGTTTGTTTTTTCTATATTACTAATATCAGTAATATTCAAATTCATTTCTTGGATTGCTTTTACTATTGGTGACGTCATTGCACCATATGAAACGGTTTTATATCCGTTCGGTGCGACAGAAACGAATTCTGGGAAATATTGCTCCAAATCCTGAGCAATAAATCCTGTTTGTATACCTGCATCAGGAAAATTATTCCAGACATAGTTTACAGTTCGTACCTGGAGTATTTTATCCAATGTACCATCAGATAGATCAGTGATATTATGTTTCAATCGTTCATCTGATGTACATGATGGTGCCGCAACGGTTACATCCATGGTACAGGTATTTCCTGCTGTACCGTTGAGGATGAGTATATCAATACCGCTATTTGCCCCACCCCCACCAATCATAAATTCGTTTGAAGCAGTGTTTATTGCACCTTGGCCGAGCGCAATACTATCAGAAAATCCGCCAGTACTGGTACTTTCTCCAATAAGTATTGATGTATGTCCTGCAGTGTTTGATACCGTATCGTTATTTCCTGCAGCATGTCCTATGAATATAGAATTACTGGCGTTATTTGTACTACTCCCTGCATCAGTACCTATAAAGATACTATCTGATGTACTTGTAGCACCTGTACCAGTTCCACTACCCAAAAAGAGTGAATCATCTACAGTATTGGCACCGCCACCAGCCCCATTACCTAAAATTACTGTGCCAATTATATCGTCAGAATTTACACCAGCATTTGTAGAAATAAAAACCGAGTTACTGATATTCGCTGCACCACTACCTGCACTAACACCGATAAAATTACTCGATGAAACAGTTGCTGCGCCATTTCCTGCATAAGGAGCAAGGAATATACTATTAATAAGAGCTGGGGTTGGTCCTGCCCCTTGTCCTGCCCCTATTCCTAAGGCTACTGAATCAGAGTTTGTTGAAGTTGATGTAAAAAATTGTCCAGCGGTTTGACCATTTGCTTTAATTAAAAAATTAAAATCATCATTCGTACCTACACTTAAAGGCAAGCCATAGGCGTCTCCCCCGTTATGGAGTGCAGATGTTGTTACAAGAACATAAGCAGTGTCGAGTCTATTATAATCAATAGGTGTCAATAAACCACGGTTTGTCATTGATGCATCAGGAAAATTAAACGTATGTGCAGATCCTGATGAAGAAATATTAAAATCACTTCCCGATGTACCTGCACCAAATGTTTGTGTAGCAACAGAGAGTCCGTTCATCGATGTGATACCTGTACTGTTGTTTACCCAGTTTGGTACACCACCACCAGAAACAGCGAGGACTTGGTTGTTTGTTCCGATGTTCAGATCTGTCCATGCAGATCCGTTCCAGTATTTTATCTGACCTGTTGATGTTCCTGATGCCATAGGGTTACTGATCCATGTAGGAGCAGAACCTGAACCGTTTGATTGTAATAATTGTCCGGCTGTTCCTGCAGACCCACTTGGCATAAATGCTCCGGTCATTTGGATATTTCCTACTACATCCAGTGCTTCTGTTGGGGCAAAACTTGCGGTCATACCAATACCAAATAATGAAGTACCAGTTAATGAGAAATATTTACCATTGCTATCTATCTCGGTATCATCACTCAGTGTTCCACCGAGATCAACATTTATAATCTGAGCACCTCCAGAAGTAACAGCTAAACCATTTCCTCCTTGGAGCGTTACTGCGTTTGCTTTGGAGTTTAGGGAAATAACACTTGCTGCTGCAGGGTTCATGAGCACCCAGTTGGTACTGGTACTACTTGATGTTGCCTTGAGAATATATGAATCTCCTGGTGTGGTGATACAGATATCTCCGATAGCTGTTGTGGATATATCAGTACAGTTGGTTCCGAGTGATCCACCAGTCAACTGGGTATATGGTCCCACCCACACAGCGTTGAGTGCAACTGCAGGGATATATGAAGAGTCGATTTTACTACTACTGTTGAGTGGCGCAATACCACTTGCTGCACCTTTTTGAGCAAGGATTTGTGCGTCAGCGATACTTACAAAGTTAAGTGTTGTCCAGGCAGGTGCAGTACTACCATCTCCTGTAAGAATAGTATAAATATTTCCATTGATACCAGCGCCACCATTACCTGCAGGTATGAGTGCACCAGAGAATTTTACCGCTCCTACCACGTCCAATGCTTGAGTAGGACTAGCTGTTCCAAGACCGAGACGATTGGTAGTATCGTTCCAAAAAAAGTTTGCATTGTCTTGGGTAAGACCTCCTGTAGGGTTTACGAAGGCAACCGATCCTGCAGTTAATCCCAGGTTGTTTGAAACTAAACTACCAATAGGTTTTGAAAGAACGTTCCCTGTTGTGTCAGTATACAAAAAGTTTACTGGTGTCGTAGCATCTGTTCGACTGTTGGGATAATTATTAAACTGTATATCACGTACACCACCACCTGAACCCCCGATACTGAGTGCAGCAACTCCACCGATACCTAACGATACATAGTTTACCCCATTAACTGTTGTTGTTCCTGCAGAGTTTATCGTTACGGTTCCTGTGTTCACGTCAAAAGTCCCTGATGCTCCAGAGAGTGAAAATGTACGAGTGCTCAGAGCAATATCAGTATTCGCAGTCAATGATCCACCCAGTTTTACCGTGTTGGATGTTTTTGTCAGTCCGTTACTAAATGAATACAATGTTACTACACAATCAGCACTGGATCCAGGTACACAATCTGGATCAAGAGTTGCTCCGGGACTATATCCCCCAGTTGGTGCAGTCGCAAATACTAATGTGTTTATCAATAATACACCCATGAGTATGGGGATGATGAGAGAACGATTAAAATATTGACGAACAGTTTTCATAAATATATAAATATCTGAAATAGTATAACACAAAATATAAAAATCACACAAGAAAAAATCCTTGAAAATATCAAGGATTAATTTTTATTATTATGAAATAAAAAAGCTCTTTGGACGCCACGTCAAAGAGCTTTTTAAAACACACAACTTATTAAAAAAACATTTTCAGAAAACCACGACCGGTTTTCTTTTTGGTCTTGTCATCGTTTCAGATTTGTAAAAACCGTCGCGAGACATTTTTATTTCTTCACCCCAGGTTGTTATACCTAGGTTTTGTCCGCTTATGTTGAATATTGTAATTTGTGTTTCATCTGTTAAGGTCTTTGGTGAGACTGAAACTACGGATGATGGCGTAAGTTTCTGTAACTTCATCGTTGTTTGGCCACTTGTTTGAGTGATGCAGGTTAGTGTTTTTGCGGTAGGATATTTGTTGAAATCAATCAGTATTTTTCTTTGTTTTGTTACCGCCTCCACCGTTGCTGGTGTAGTGTCGATTTCTTTGAAAAGAATTGTACCTTTGTCATCTTTTATTATGTACGAAATAAGTTCGTCAAGATTTGATGAAATAATTTCAGAAATGACCTCCACCAGTGTAGTTGTAGAAATCGCATTGTTTTTAACAATAGCATTTCTAATTTCTGGTGTAGTTACCCACATACCATACAAACCACCATTAATACCAATACCACCTCCGCCAAATTTTGCAGCAAAACCAAATTGTTGATACTTGTTTTCGGATGTAACTAACGAGGAGAAATTAATTTTAATACGTTTATTTTTTTTAAACGTAAATTCAATCAAACTTCCTTCGTCGTTAACTCCATCCCACGAAACCCATATCTTGCCAGACCCAGAATCTATTTCTGGTTCAGTAATAGTTAAATAGAATGATCCTTTTGATACTCCAAACGGAGTGAGAGTAAAAATAAGGTCTTCTACAGTAAATTCTTTAATACTTCTTACGGTATCAAGGAAAGTAAATTCTTGTGCTTGTGTTGCGATGCTTATAAACATGGCAATAGCAATAGTTAGTTTTTTCATGTCTATATTTTTTTAAAGAAATTTAATTTGAAGCTTAATAAAAGTATACCATTTTTCTAATAAAAAAGTCAATAGTAAAAACCTGTGGTTTTCCACAGGTTTATTACTTGTTATTATATTAGAATTTTGTCCAACGACTTGAAAATGTGTAGTCATCAAGAGTCGTAGTCGAGCTATTAAAACCATTAATAAACTCTGGACGGGATGTTGTGTCAATAAAACCACGAATAAAAAATTCACAAGATTGGGTTGAACCACTAGCATAATGATATTCACAAGTAAAATCTGGAATACTTGGCGTACCACTATTAATAAGTTTTACATATGCAGATCCTCCAAGATAAGTACCTGTATCAATATATGATACACTGGTTGTTCCTGGATTAATACTTTCAAAGAAAGACCCAATAGGTACACAATCGTATATTCCTCCACCATTACCTGGTAGTGGGAATAAACACGCCCTTATTTGATACGAAATTACTTTTGGTGAAGAATTTTCGTTTGTGGGTATTGGCCATGTAAAAGTTAGTTTTTTATCTCCTCCACTAAAGGAACTATTTTTTACAGTAGTATTTACTGGAATATCATCAGGTCGTAACGCTGTCCAGTATTTTGACCATGGTCCTGTGGTTGTACCACTGACTGGTCGTACACGGAATGTTTTTAATGTTCCTACAGGATAAGTTACTGCACCCATACCTGTATTATTATAACCATATGAAACATTACTATTATTATTTGGTCCGTTACTCCAGATTACTTCGGTACTTGGATTTGCATTTCCTCCTGTTGCTTTTGCAAGATTTATAGTAGATGATCCAACAAAATAATCAGTAACCGGTGATACTACTCCGTTTACTTCTTTTTCCCATGTTGTAATGTTTGTTCCATTGTTTGTTGCATTTGAACAGGTAGCGCTGAATGGATACCATGTTGATGCTGATGAATAGATATCTGCATATCCAGTACATGAACTACTATTCCACACAATACTATTTTTCGGAACACTACATGCAATGGAGGGGTTGGTACCGTTGGTACATGTCCAGTTATAACTGCTGGTATTACTGGTAACACTACTTGCGGTATTACCTGACGCACATAGATTCGTAGTTGGTGCAGTTGATACTGGTGTTGTACTACTTGCACTACCACAGGTACTTGCCACTGCAGTGTTTGTTTCGTCATTATCAGCAGAATTATATGCCCCACCAACACCACTGAGACATCCTGGGTCAGCAATATCTACCAGGGTATCTTCTGGGTCGGTATTATCAATACCGTCATTACATTGGGTTATTGGTCCTGTACTGCAAGGTTTAATTAGACCATTACTGTCAAAACAAGCAGGACGCATTCCTGTACCTGTGGCAATACTGGAACGTATATATCCACCAGTGACGACGAGTGTAGGGTCGGTTGCTGCGGGGATAGTTATTCCACCTACCCGTAGTTTTCCTGATACCCAACTATCACCAACAACACCCAGTGTGTTACTGATCGTGGTACCCACCACATCCAGGGTTGCTCCAGGTGCTCCTGATCCACCCAGACGTAACCATCCTTGTTTTGTTTGTCCGGTACTTGATACATCCAGGAATGGTTGCGGGGTGTTCGTCGGTGGTGTGACCGGTCCTGGTACAAATACCGCAGAGACAAAATGTGCCGTGATCAGTATTGCAAGGAGTGCAAAAAATATTTTCAGAGAATAAAAATTGTTTTTCATAAATAATAAGAGATGATTAAGGGCATGCTACCAATGTACCTAACGAATCAAAGCATAATAGTTTATCTGTTGTGGAAGTATTTGTACCATCAGTATAATAATTTCCTGCAGGATAATTCATATAACTTGCACTAGGGTCACCTTGGATATATCCACGTACATCGAGTGTAGAGTCGGCCCAAGGTGTAGGGTTCCCACTACCTGTCCACCCAATTACTGCATTTTTCATATAACTATGTTGCAGAACATGCAGTTCTGGTGCGGAAACAGAACGTGAACAAGGAGTTATTCCATCACAGGGTGTTTTCGTAATTTTTAATTGGCCGGCTACACCCAGTTTTGGTGAACCAACATATGCAGTGTCGTCCCCCACGGTTAGATTTCCTAACTTGTTTTGTCCTGCTGATTCGGTAATTTGATATATTCCATCACTGTTGCTATCAACGAATGGTCCACTATGTAATGGAATATTTACACTATATACCTGTGATAATGCACCAAAACCAAATAGCATAACAATCATGATACACAGCAATATGCTGTTTTTTAAAAATGTTTTTTGCATAAAATAAATTAGTTTTCACGATAGGCTGGATTAGGTCGACCACTTACTGGAGTTGTAGTACCACAGTTAATTACATCGTCAGTTGTTGGATCGTTATCATCATCGATACCGTTATTACATATTTCAAATACTATAGTATAACTACATGCAGCAGGAGCACCTGCTCCGTGACATAACCATGATGCTCCCCCTGCTCCTGTAGTAGTCTGCGCATAGTTAGAAATTAAATTACCTGATGCACAATATCCTGCAACAATAGGAATTGATGGAGGGTTTGGTGCCACAGCACCACTACCCGGAGAAGTAATATTTGCAATGGTATTAATACTCTGTATTCCTGCAAATGATCCACAGCTGCTGGCATAGGTACAGGTATTATCATCAACGGTTGCGTTGGAATTATAGTTCGTTGCAGATGATTGGGTACATCCTACCAATGCATATTTTACGGTATTAAAATCAATATAACCAATACCAACATCACTGGTTATATCACGATTGTCACTGTTCCATGCTTCCCAGCCCTTGCCAGATAATGTTTCTGTTCCCAGGGTATAGGTGACGCCTCCGACATATATCCATCCACCCCACCCTGATGCGGTATCGGTATTTGTCGTAGCTGGTGTTGTGGTTGGCGCAATATTTACATGTGCGCATTTTTTGCCTGTACCTGATCCTGCGATAACACTGGTGATAAATGATGGGCATGTTTGTCCGAAACTAACGACTCCGATACGCGGACTCCATCCTGTTCCATTAAATTCTGATGTTAGTCGATTAAATGTCACTGCGAAACTGGATGGCTGACCAGTAAACGCGCCAGAACCCGATGAACTAATATTATTCATACTGATACATCCAATTAGGTTCGCATTACTTGGATTACATGCATAACCATATAGTTCTCCTGTTGCCCAGGCTGATACAGCACGTGACCACATGAAAACACCAAACCCAACGATGATTAAAAAAATAATAAGTATGATTTTTTTTATATATGAATTCTGCATAATATTAACGTTTATTAGTTGTTGGTTTTATGGTAGTTTTTGTTTCCGGTGGTTTTGGTAATGCGTCTGGGTCTCCGACGATTAGTTTTTGACGCTGTGTTTCTGGTAATGGATTTTCTTGTTCAAACGTTTTGAATTGGTTTACAATATCAGTGACTTGTTCTTCGGTCAGTGGTGGATTCATGTCAGTTATAACTGGATGAGTGATTCGTGTATATACAAACCATATTCCAGTAATAATTACTATGGCGATTACTATACTGATGAAAATATTTTTTATTTTTTTATTCAGCAAACGACGAGCCTGCTCTTTGTCGCTAACACCCGAATATGCTCCTGCATTTTGTGATAGTTGTTCGGTGTATTTTTTTTTCAAGTAATTCCATTCCATAAATATATAGTGAAAAAATATTAATAATATGGTTTCAGTATACCATGTAAAAAATAAAACAACATAACAAAGCGGCACCCGTAGGGTGCCGCTTTGTTATGTTGTTTTATTTTCGAGATTTAATTACTTCATCAGCAACGTTTTGTGGAACTGTTTCGTAACGAGCGAATTCCATAGAGAACATACCACGTCCTTCAGTCATAGACCGGAGAGATGACATGTATCCGAACATTTCTGATAGTGGGATGATACAACGAATAGTTTTCACCATTTCGCGATCATCTACTCCTTCGATCATACCACGTTTCGATGAAACGTTTCCGGTAATATCCCCAAGGAATTTTTCTGGTACGGTAATTTCTACACGCATCATTGGTTCCAAGAGTACTGGACGAGCTTTTTCAACTGCTTCTTTCAACGCTTGCATTGCTGCTACCTTGAAAGCGATTTCAGATGAATCCACATCATGATATGATCCGTCGTACAAATCAACCTTGAGATCTACGATAGGATATCCTGCAAGTACTCCACGTCCCATAGCTTCACGAATTCCTTTTTCAACAGCCGGGATAAATTCTTGTGGAATAACCCCTCCTTTGATATTGTTGATGAATTCCAAACCATCGGTACGTTTTGTATTCTTTGGTAGGTCTTCAACAGGAATACTGTAATCCAATGGTGATACACGGATTTTTACGTGTCCATATTGTCCTTTTCCTCCTGATTGTTTTACATATTTGTTATCAATATCTGCTTCGCCTGAAATAGTTTCTTTGTAGGCTACCTGTGGACGTCCTGTGTTTGCATCTACATTGAATTCTCGTTTCATACGATCAACGATGATTTCCAAGTGTAATTCTCCCATCCCCCAGATCACGGTGTCACCTGTTTCAGTATCAGTAGCAATACGGAAAGTAGGATCTTCGTCAGCAAGGCGGTTTAATGCCATACCCATACGTTCTTGATCGGCCTTTGTTTTTGGTTCGATTTTCAAACTGATTACAGGTTCAGGGATTTTAATTTCATCGAGCACAATAGGGTTTGCAGGGTCACATAGGGTATCAGATGTTTTTACGTCTTTTACTCCTACAAGTGCAACAATATCCCCTGCGTTAGCTTGTTTGATTTCTTCACGTTCATTTGCATGCATACGGAGGATACGTCCGATACGTTCTTTGTTCCCACTACGAGTATTGAGAATATATGAACCTGCATCCAGTGTTCCTGAATAAATACGATAGAATACTAACTGTCCTACGAATGGATCTGTCGCGATTTTAAATGCGAGTCCTGCAAGAGGTGCGGTATCAGTTACTTCACGAGCGATTTCTACTCCACTATCTGGATCAACACCTCTTGGTGCAGGGATGTCGAGTGGTGATGGGAGATAGTCTACTACCGCATCCAAAACTAACTGTACTCCTTTGTTTTTCAAAGCTGTTCCTGCAAATACTGGAATCAACTTGTTTGCAATAATTGCACGACGAGCGATAGCCTTGAGTGCGTCAGCTGGGAAATCAGTGCGTCCATCCAGGTATTCCATCATGAATTCCTCGTCATTTTCTACGATTTTTTCTACGAGAATTGCATGGTATTTTTCTGCATCAGCACGGAGATTTTCTGGGATTTCTTTTTCTACTACAATATTTCCCATGTTACCTTCAAAATAATAAGCCTTCATTTTTAACAAATCAATAACTCCTTCCATGTTTTCTTCTTCACCAATAGGGATTTGAAAACGCACCGCTGTTTTTGTTAGACGACTGAGGATTGATTGGAATGAACGTTCAAAAGAAGCTCCTGTACGATCAAGTTTGTTAATGAAACATATACGAGGTACGTTCCCTTCATCTGCATAACGCCAGTTAGTTTCTGATTGAGGTTCTACTCCGGCTACACCGTCGAACACTACAACTGCTCCATCGAGTACACGCAATG
>CAZGCO010000009.1:0-23093 GCA_964524475.1 uncultured Candidatus Saccharibacteria bacterium | reverse complement strand
CGAGTCCAGGCACACGCACTTAGGACAGATAATACGAGTGATGTAAAAATATCGTAGATATACCTCTGCGGTCGATGGTTCGAGTCCATCCACACCCACACTCGAAAACGAGTTCTCATAGTTACGATACATAAAAAGCCTTTGTATATACTGCAAGGGTTTTTTATGTATCCCTACTTGTTTTTATCATAATATTATGCTATAGTTTTCTGCGTAAGCAGATTGGAGAATATCTGGTATGGTGGTTTATGGAAGGGGTTTTGAAAAAAGTTTTTTTTCAAAACCCCTTCCACCCCATACCGTCATATTCGGTCAGGCGTCACCTGGCTCTAACAAGGGTTTTATTATTATCACACCCCTTGTGCAAAACTGCATAATTATATGGAAAATACTCTTATTAATGATATGTTTGCTGTCGGAGCACATTATGGTTATACCCGTACTCGTCGTCATCCTACCGCATTATCATATATCTATGGTTCAAAAAACAAAACAGATATTATCGATCTAGAACAAACAGCTACTCATTTGGATGCTGCTCTGGAAATGGTAAAAACATTAACCAGTACTGGAAAACAAGTATTGTTCGTAGGAACAAAAATCGAATGCCGTGACATGGTAAAACACTATGCACAGATTGCGAACATGCCTTATGTAGAAAACCGTTGGATCGGTGGAACATTGACTAACAACAAACAAATCAAAGCTCGGGTAAATCTTCTTGAAGATCTTTCTACCAAGAAAGAAAAAAATGAACTCGTAGCTATTAACAAAAAAGAACGCCTTCTTATTGATCGTAAAATTACTAAACTCGACAAGAATTTCAGTGGTATTAGTAATTTGAATGGTATGCCAGGTGCATTATTCGTTATTGATACTCGTGAAGAACATATTGCAGTAACCGAAGCAAATCGTCTAGGTATCCCTGTTATTGGTCTCTGTAATACTGATTGTGATATGGGCAAGGTAGCATTACCTATTGTAGCAAACGACGGTAGTAAAAAATCTATTGAATTCTTCTTGAATAAAATCACTGGAGCTATCAAGTCATAATTTATTATTTTAAATTTTTCTTTTATATATGAATATTACCTCTGAAATGGTCAAGGAATTGCGAGACAGTACCGGGATATCAGTTATGCAATGTAAAAAAGCACTGGAACAAGCAAATGGTGATATGGACAGTGCTCGCGAAATACTTAAAAGTTTTTCTGAATCTCAAGCCGAGAAAAAATCAGATCGCGAACTGGCTGCAGGTGTTATTGGATCATATGTCCATAACAACAAAAAAACTGCAACGATTGTAGAACTATTATGCGAAACAGACTTTGTGGCACAAAACCCAGAATTTGTAACATGTGCAACACAACTCGCGATGCATATTACAGCTATGAACCCAGGAGACGAAACAGAACTTTTAACACAATCATTTATCATGAATCCTGATATGACTGTGCTGGAAACTATTAATGGTCTTACTCAGAAAACTGGTGAACGTATTATGATTGGTAACTTTACTCGATTAGAAATCGCATAATTATGTATATATTTTTATGGATCTGTCTGATTTTGTTTATTTCAAGTCTTACTGCCATTATCTATAGCATATACCGTATTCGTAACCGACAACATGATGTTCCCCTGGATTATGTATTAGATGTTGACAATGGTATTCAAAAAATTCTAAAACAATCTAGCAAATTTTTGAAAAATGTCTTTGGTTTTATTGTATTGGGTTGTGTATCGCTCTATCGTATGATTGCACACGCTTTGAAAAACCATACCTTTATTCAGAAAATATTTCAAAAAATAGAACTCTAAAAAACAAAAAAACATTTCCTAACGGAAATGTTTTTTTGTTTTTATGGAGCCGCTTGTAAGACTTGAACTGATGACCCATGGTTTAGTTATCCTTTGACAGAACTCTACCAACTGTAATTATTCGGGAGCCGCTTGTCAGATTCGAACTGACGACCTACGGTTTACAAAACCGTTGCTCTACCAACTGAGCTAAAGCGGCACATAGACAACACAAACTTTTTTAAATAACTTATTCCAACAGTTTTGTACAAAACCATTGTCTTATTATTCTTTGCCAACCGATCTTAATCGGCAGATTGTCTAAGAAAACAACTTTTTCATGATAGCATACTCGCAAAATAATATCAAGATTCTTATTTCTTATATTTAAAAAACATACCTATGTCAATCATATAATTGATGACATTATATGCTATGCATTATTTCCTGCAACATATCCAGTCGTCCAGCACAATTGGAGTGAATACCCGCCCGATGGACGGTTCACGTGGAGCAAATCACCGGTAACAAAAAGGTTTTGTAATTTTTTTGAACGCATGGTTTTCATGTCTATTTCACGCAAATCTACCCCTCCATCAGCAACAACTGCACGATCAAACCCCATGAGACCACTAATCGTCATGGGTAAGGCTTTTAATATATGTACCAGTTTCTTTCTATCTATTTTACTGACACTATGTACGGGCACCGTAAAATCCACATCAGGTAATAACGTCATTACGGTATCTACTAATCCTTCGGGGACTATTTGAGATAAAATATTTTTAAATAATTTATTTTTATTGATATCAAATATTTTCAGGATATTATTTTCCAGTTTTTGCATATCAGTATCAGGACAAGTATCAATAGTTGCGGTAATAGTCCCCTGTTCTAACAGTCGGGCGACCTGTGTTGCACTGTTTAATATTAACGGACCTGATAATCCAAAATGAGTAAACAATATTTTTCCTGTTTTTGTAAAAGATTTTTTACCATCAACAAAAAACGTGATTTTCATAAATGACAATGAAACTCCTGCCAGGGCATGCACCCATGGATCCAAGACCGCAAGGGGCACAATCGTCGGTGTTGGTGATTTTACCGTATGACCCAAATCTGCCAACCATGAAAACCCATCCCCAGTAGATCCTGTTTCTGGATGTGACATACCGCCTGTGGCTAATATATACGAACCTGCAGTATAGGTTCCTGTTTTTGTCCGTACACCAGATATATGTCCGTCATGATGCAGGATTTTTTGCACCGGACTATTGACGATTACGGCAATACGCAGTTTTTGAATTTCACGTTTCATTACATTACAAACATCAGTTGATTTTTCTGTTACAGGAAATACTCTGTTTCGTGCCTGTACGACCAGCGGTAATCCACGTGATTCAAAAAAATGAAACGTATCAGTTACTGAAAACTGAGAAAAAGATGAATACAAAAAAGGCTCTGCATCACCATATACCGACAACAATGCTCTGTTGTCGTAGGTAGCATTTGTGATATTACATCTTCCACCGCCAGTAATGTCGAGCTTTTGTCCAAGATTTTTATTTTTTTCAAGAATAGCAACCGATAATCCACGTTGTGCAGCAGAAATAGCGGACATCATACCTGATGCACCGCCACCAATAACTATCACATCGTACATATGGTCAGTATTATTCATAAAAACACTATACCATACATTTTTTATTTTGCATAATCAATAACCTACTATTTATGTGGATGGGTAATAACATACTCAACAATTTGACTCCCTATAATAGCGATGATTAACATCCCTGCATATACAGCCATAGCTATACCGAAAGAAACAGGAATAGACGATACTGACCCCAATACAAAAGCCAATAACCAAGAAACAATAGAAACCGCACCAAAGGCAAATGACAACCTGCGAATACGCACATATTTGTGACCACTATGAGTATCAGTAAAATTTATTTTCCGAATAGACGCATGAGTAATTTTCCAAAATAAATATCCATTAACAATAATAACTAATACGATAGACATTTTTACAAGGAATTTAACTGATTGCATGTACACAATTGGATCAGATAAAAATATTGCAAACCCACTTAACACAATACCTAAAAGACTCATCCATACAATACGAGACAGTACCTGGAGTGTAGTATTTTCTGTAGGATTTATTTTTTTGTCTTTAATATACACATTGAACAATATATCTGATACCAGTGCTGTACCCATACCAAGAATAACTGAAAAGACGTGCAGTATCACAAACCATTGTTTATATTCTGCAAATATTTCTATAGTTTCTAACATAGGGTTATTGTAACATAAAAAGATTTTATATTGAATACTAAAAAATTAAAACTAGCTAATGTAAATACATTAACTAGTTTTAATATTGTTTTTTTTTTTAGTTTTATAAAGTAAAAATTTCTGCAACACCATAATCTATAACAACTACAGCAACTTCTACTGATTGTTTTAATTTTTCAGCAGCCTCTTTATCAAAAACTTCAAGAATTTTTTGCATACCATCCCGTTGTGCTAACCCACGAGCAATAGGTATTTGACCTTGGTCACGAATAGCTTGCCAATCATAACCAGGCATGAGTATATCGGTAATAACTTTACCATTTGGATCGTCAACATTAATGCAAACAATTACAACTTCTTTTGGTGTAAGTTTTTTTTCAGTAATTCTATTCTTAAAATGTTCTATTCTTTCAATATTTAGACTGAATAGTTCTTTACAGTTATACTTACTGACCGCTTCAATTACTGCTACTGCATGAGGATCTATCAACACAAGTTGTCCATTGATTTCTTTAATCCTTGCTACAGGATAATTTTTTTTGTTTGTTGTCATCTTATTAAGAATGGTTTTATATTCAAAAATAACATATCATACAATAATATCTTAGTCAACTTCAAAACAAAATCCACACTTTCGTGTGGGTTTTGTTTATAGATGTGGACCCTAGCGGACTCGAACCGCTTACCTCCTCAGTGCAAATGAGGCGCTCTACCAGATGAGCTAAGGGCCCAGGGCTCACTGCACGATTCTGACGACTATCATAGATAATAGCCAGAATCGTGCTGTGACGACAACCACACGTCGAACGAATCCAGACGTCTAGCTCGTAATACATAACGTATTACGCCATAAATTGCAAAGGAACAATCCGTAATTATTATAAGAATTTTTCAAAATTTTGCAACTGGTCATGCAATAATTTCTATTTTGTAATGAAATCCTTGCCTCGTAATAATGTATGATACTCTATCGCAAATCTATGGGATTCACTATTTGCAAGTAATATTGCAGATTTATGTTTACGAATCAATGAAGTATTACCATGAAATGCTTTTGGTTTATGCCGACTATCCTTGATCACAGAAACTACAGGAATAGTTACCCCTGCATCTGTCAGCACCTGCTGTACCGCATTATATTGCCCAATACCGCCATCCACAACAAATATACTGGGTAGCGGCCATTCTGTGTGTTGTAAACGTCTGGTCACTATCTCGGCAAGACTGGCATAATCATTAATAGCACCAGTTGCCAGGGTTTTTATCTTGAATTTTCTATATGCAGATTTGTCTACACGACCATCAGTTACCACAGTCATTACCCCCACAGTATTTTTACCAGACATATGAGCAATATCATATGATTCAATACGAAAACGATCTACATTACTGGTTTCGATAATATTGTCTCCGATCAATGCAATATCGTTAATATGATTCAAGGCAAACAATTTGTTCCGTATTAATGCCGCCTGTTCGAACTGTTCTGTACGAATACATCGTTTCATATCAGATGTTAATAATTCTTTTACACGATTCTTCTTTCCCTGGAAAAACAATTTCACATGTTGGATGTTACGCATATACGCAGTACGTAAATCATGATCCCCTGTTTCAGGTAATAATCCCAATTGTTTATAAAACCGTGCATGAGTAATATCATCAGATTTTGCGTCTCTAAAAGGAAAAATTTTTCTGATAATATTTAATGCATTTCGTAATATTTTACCATTCGGATACGGACCGAATGTATATTTTATTTTCCCTGTAAAATTAATTCGTGAAATACGCCCCGTGATCTCCATAATAGCCAAGTCCCGTGCACGAACAATCATCACCCGTGGATATGTTTCGTCAGTTATAATAACCTGATAAAAACTCTTGTTATCTTTTTCTTTAGTATTGTATTTTGGTTGATATTTTTTAATCAGATTCGCTTCTAATATAATAGCTTCTAAAACTGAATCAGTTTGTATATATTCAATAGTCTCTGACAAGGTTACCATATCCAAAATATTTGGCCCACGAGTAACAATAATATCAGATGAAAAATAACTCCGCACGCGATCTGCCAAGGATGTCGCACGTCCAACATACAGGATAGTTTTTCCCTTTTTCCAAAAATATACTCCTGGTGCATCAGGTAAATGAAACTTTTTCAATTCTTGACTTTTCATAATTGATATATTATATTAATTTTTCATAAAAATCAACACATAAAAATACCTTGTCGAAATGACAAGGTATTTTTATATTAAAACAATTTAATAATATCTTTGATGGTGATTATTACCATCAGACCAATAAGTAAGAAAAATCCCAGAGTATTTATTATATTTACCCATTTCGGTGACAAGGGTCTTCGAATGATTTTTTCTATAATAATAAACAATACCCGTCCACCATCGAGCGCCGGAAACGGTACCATGTTGATCACTGCCAAGTTTACAGAAACGATTGCCATAAGTGTCAACACACTAGATAATCCAACAGATCTAGCGCCGTCGACAACACGTACCAATCCTACAGGACCGATGAGGTTTTTCAGTGAATCATGTCCAGTAATCAGCTGTCCGAACCCTGTTACCGTCTGACTGATAGCACGCCCTGTCTGCATAGTTCCTAATCGTATTGATTCAAAAAATCCAGGATGATATATCCCTGTCATATCAATACTGACACCAACAATTCGATTACTATCTGATACAACTGGTAATACCGTTACGGTTTTTTCTGTAGCATGACGAGATATCGTTATGTCTACTGATTGATTACCAGATGTTGATTGTATTGCATGAATAAATTGTTCACGAGTAGGATTGGTAACTACGCCTTGTGTTGTACTGATTTGTGTTACCTGATCACCAGGTACAATGTCAGCATTTGCTGCAGGCGACCCAGGTACTACATCCAGCACGGTCAAAGCCATATGAGATATTTTTGTCTGGTCTGCAATTCCCGAAACAACACTCGGTGCGCCCATGGTAAATATTGAAATAAACAATACCCACGCCAATAATAGATTCATCGTAACTCCTGCAATCATAACCAATATCTGTTGCCATGCAGGTTTAGAAACCAGACTACGATGATAATCAGGATCATTTTTATCCAAACTATCTTCACCATAAATTTTTACAAAACCACCGAACGGAATCCAGTTCAGCGTATAGTCAGTTCCATTACGAGAAAATAATTTTTTTGCCAAAGGGGGCAAACCCATACCAAACTCGTCAACACGAATGCCAAAATATTTTGCCACACTAAAATGTCCCAATTCATGGACAAAGATAAGTATTCCTAATATAACAATAAAAATAATAACTGACATATAAAATTAGACGGTCATTACATCTTCTTCTTTTTTATTAAAAATACCTTCAAGGTTTTTGTTTGTGATATCAATCAATTTTTGCAATTCATCTTTTGATCGTTTTTTAGCATCTTCGGCATATTCGCCTGCTTTTTCTCTGGCATCAATATCTTTGTCGATTTTTTGACGTTCCATACGTACTGACACACGCGCATCTTCAAGTTTTTCTTTACATAGTTTTACGAGTCCCATTTTATTTTCTGTAGTTAACTGAGGAATATTTACACGAATACCTACACCATCAGATGATACAGATAATGGTAACCCTGATGAAGCCAAGGCACGTTCGATATCTTTGATTACTCCCTTGTCCCACGGGGTAATACGCATCGTACGTGCATCTTCGACGGTTACTGATGCGATATTTTTTATAGGTTGAAAACTACCATAACTTTCTACGGTAACACCATCTAACAATGCCGGATTCGCACGCCCTGTTGAAATGTGACTATACTGGGTTTTGAGCCAATCTTCTATTTTTAATAATTCGTTTTTTGCTTCAGTAAAATTATACATAATGTTTTCAGTATACATTATTTCCCACCTGGAAACAACCGACATTTTACGGTATACTAAAAATACTATGTATAAACTCCCATTACCTGAAAAACTGGCTCGCGCCTATGTCGTACGTAATGACAATAGTTTTTTGGAATATTTCAAAGATTACACGCAAAAAAACCCTGACGTGGTTTCAGAATATCACATCTATGATATGCTATCTGTTGATGATGCCCGAGATATCACCAGAATAACCAACGAAGAAATTTCAGACAAAATACGCTGTATTGTCATCAGCTGTGATACTATTAACACAGAATCACAAAATACACTCCTGAAAACATTTGAAGAAGTTCCTGCAACTGTATCTATATTTTTTATTTGTACCAGCCACCAACGATTACTCCCAACATTATTGTCACGCTGTCAGAAACTAGTACCTCATACGGTAACAGAAATTGATAGTCAAAAAAATATTTTATGTACACCTCTATTTTTCACAAGTAATCTCGCAAAAAAACTAGTACTTATTGATACTTTTTTAAAACCTGATGAACGTACGGTCGGACAGATGCAACATGAACTATTATACCTGTACGAATATATGCAAAAAAACCATCCAGACAATATCCATGCTATTTCTGAAATCGGTTCATTAATATCATATTTAAACATCCAAGGAAGTAGTCCAAAATTAATTTTTCATTATATAGCACATTTGTTACCCTAATTAAAAAAAACACAAACCTACAGGGTTTGTGTTTTTTTATATCTTGAATTCCATCACATCACCGTCCTGGACAACGTATTCTTTACCTTCTGTTCTTACTAATCCTTTTGCTTTAGCATTGGTATACGACCCAGAATCTAATAATTCTTGCCAGCCGATTACCTCTGCACGGATGAATTTTTTCTCGAAATCAGTATGTATAGCAGCAGCAGCAACGGGTGCAGATGAATTTTTCTGTATTGTCCATGCACGTGTTTCCTGTACCCCTGTCGTAAAATATGTGGCAAGTCCCAACAGTTTATATGATTTCTGTATTAACGTATCAATACCATCATCATGAACCGTATCACCCATCATCATGTCACGCATTTCTGTTTTTTCTGCTCCTTCGAATTCTGACAATTCTTGTTCTATCTTTGCATCGATAATTACCCACTCTGATCCATACGATTCTATCTCACGACATACCTGAGCAAACACCGCTGGATCAGTTTCATCCAGATTGTGCCCACCAGATCGTTTGTTTAATCCATAAATAAATTTCTTTGTCGTGAGAAGGTTTAATTGTTTTATAAGTTTTACTTCTTCATCGGTCAACAGGACCGTGTTTGCCATTTTTTCTGATAATAATGCTGTATGGATTTTCTGACACGCAGATTCTTCAATAATTGCAGTTTTGTCTCCTTTTTTCACTTCACGAACCAGGTTTGCCAATCGTTTTTCAATAGTTTCAATATCTGCCAAAATAAGCTCCAGATTAATCACCTGTATATCACGTAATGGATCAATATTACCATACACATGGTTAATAGATTCCTTACCATCTCCAGATATAGCAAAAATACGAACCATTTCTAGTATTGCGTCGGTTTCGCGAATATGGGCAAGGAATTTATTTCCAAGTCCTTCACCTTTACTTGCTCCTGCTACCAGTCCCGCAATATCCACGAATTCAATAGCTGCAGGTACTGTTTTCAATGTCTGTGAAAAATCAGACAATTTATACAACCGGGCATCAGGCACAGAAACAATACCCACTGATGGGTCAATAGTACAAAAAGGATAATTTTCTGCAGGGACAGATTTTTTTGTTAATGCATTAAACAATGTTGATTTACCAACATTAGGTAAACCAACGATACCAATAGAGAGACTCATACGATTATTTTTGCATTAATGACATTAATGGCATTAATACATCACGATATTTCATCACCTCGTCTTTGTGGGTACGCATAAGTGACATCATAATAGCATTTTGATCCATACCCATTTTTGACTTTTGTTCGATTTCAGCAGAAATCTTTTCCAAGAATTTCTTAACTTTTGGGTCTTCGAGAGCTTGTAATAATGCTGGATTTTTATCCAGTTGTTCTGCAATTATATCTGCCTGTTCAGCAGGAACTCCCTTGAATTTTAAAGCTTGTTTTGTAAAGAATTTTTTAAACATAATAGTGTATATATAGCATATTTTTTATTGTAATACCAGTCGTGCCAAACGTAACACCAGATAAGAAATGTCGATACCCTGTTCATCTAATTGTTTTTTCACGGGCGACAATTTTTCATACCCTAATTCCTTGAAAGCTTTTTTTATTTTCTTGAATACCTTATCATCGATATTATTATAGTTTCCATATATCTCATCAATAATACGTTCTTTTTCTGATTTTGATAATATCTGCTTTTCCATATGGTCGATAATAGTTTCTAATTTTAATCCACGGTTTTCTGCTGTTTGTGCCAGTGATAAACCTGAACGAAACACATCGATTGTTTCAATGATGGTATTTTTTGCATTTTTAATTCCTTTTGTTTTTGTGTTTTTCTCTTTTGTTGTGTCTACAGTAATAACACCACCTGATTGTATGATAAAATCATGATGGATTTTTGTAATACTTTGTTCGTCTAATCGTACTAATCGTTCCACTGCCATGTCTGATTGTTTATGGAGTTTTATATCCATGACGGCAATACGCGGGTCAACAAGTAGCGCCTGCTGCAACTGCTCTTCGGTAATAGGAGACAATTGCAATCCTGAAAGTTTTCGTACACGTGACAATGCCACATACCCCATCCCATACGTAAACGAACGTGATAGATCGATATGTGCCCCATCTAAACTCATCCCCTGAGATTTATGTACCGTAATAGCCCATGCATGTCGCAAGGGGAGCTGGTTGATACTGGCAAGTATTTTACCGTCGTCGGTTTGTATGGACCATTCTACTGGCTCTACCGTGATAATATCACCATGGACAGTACGAACGACGGGATTGCCTGTTGTTTTGTCGAATTTTATTACGGTTCCTCGTGTTCCGTTTACATACCCTGATTCAAAATTGTTTTTTACAAACATGACTTCAGTACCTATTTTTAGATATAACGTCATAGGGGCAAGACAATTTTTTTGGAGTCCTGTGACCAGGTTTTCTTTACCTTTAGCTGTCATACTGTACGTATGTGTTTTACCGTCAAGTTTTTGAAAAATAGATTCATTGACTCGATCAACATCTGCATTATGTGTATAGAGTTTTGTTATTGGTAACACGGTCGTATCTACCAAAAATTCCTCGTCATCATTATGTATTATATGTGTATCGTAACGAATAGTATCATCATCCCAATCTGTATCAATACCATCATAATTATCTCCTTGAATAATCCTGTCCAATAACGTATCACAATGATTCGCCGTTACTGAACTGGCACGTATTGCATTTAATATAACCGTAAAATCATCGTCTTCTTGACGGTGTTGTTCCGATAGATAACACACTACAGGTTTCATATGTTGCCATGCAGTCGTGTCAGGTGCCATCATGACATCGTTTTGATTACCTTTTGATACTGGGGGTAATTGAAATAAATCTCCACACACAATAACCTGTAACCCACCAAATGGTGCAGGATTTCGTTTCATGTGACGACATACTCGTTCTACGTTTTGAAAATAATTTCCTGACAACATAGATATTTCATCAATAATCAAAACGCGAGCTTTTTGAAATCTGTCATACAGATATTTCTTGGTCTCCATACTATCTAAATCGTATTCATTCAACGTATCACGCACACCAATACCACTCCACGCGTGAATGGTCATACCGTGAATATGTGTTGCGGCAATACCTGTCGATGCAGTTACTGCTACGGGTATTTCATGGTCACGCAAATAATCTATGTATTTATTTAATACATAGGTTTTTCCTGATCCTGCCCCACCGGTCAGGAATACATTATGCCCCATTTTCATAATATCAAGTGCCTGCTGTTGTGTCATGGGAAAATTATAACAGAAACAAATAGATATACCAAAAAGAACACTTGCTTATTTCGTTATTTTAATGTATAAATAGGTACATGAAATCTGCTAAAAAACCTTCATCACGTAGCCATATTCGAACAGGTGTTCCCTTGCCTGTTTCTTTTTTACGTAACAGCAGTAAACATGTTTCAAAAAATAAAAAAAACATTTCAGAAAAATCTCGTGCGATATCCAAAGTTCGCTATCAAGAAGAAACAAAAGCATTTAAAAAAGAAGCTATTAAAAAACGAATTCCCAAGGTTCACATAGCACAAAGAGGATCAAAATTCAAAAAATCAGAACGTGTCTATCAAAAAATCTCTGAAAACTTACCAACCTTTGTTGCAGATAAACGCCCTATTAATAAAAAAGAATTTACAAAAAATATCCGTACAGCTACGGTGAAAAAACCACGTGCTATAAAACCAGTAACAACACTACCAAAGGGATTGATCAGACTAGAAAAACACATGGCACAGTCAGGTATGACATCACGTCGCGAAGCACAAGCACTTATCCGTGCAGGACTTGTTATGGTGAACAAAACGGTTGTTCGCGAATCAGGTTTTGGTATAAATCCAATAACTGACAAGGTTACCCTAAAAACAAACGCTGTAGCTCCTCGTGAAACGATTATCATAAACAAACCTCGTGGTATAGAAACTACCGCAACCAGTCCTGATGTTGTGGATATTATAAAAAAATATCCAAAGTTCGCCCACCTGTCTCCTGTTGGTAGACTCGACAAAAATACCGATGGATTAATACTCTTGACCAATGATGGAACACTGACAAAGTATTTCACTGGATCAGAGAGTCCTATTGAAAAAGAATATCTTGTACGTGTCCGCGAAACAGTACTTCCAGAACATTTGGCACGTATGGCACGTGGAATAAAACTGGACAAGGTGATGACTCTACCCACACAAACCGTTCGTGCAGACAGAAATTCATTTACGATAATTCTCCGCGAGGGACGTAAACATCAAATTCGTCGTATGTGTGATGCATGTCAACTGACCGTAGAAGCCCTGACCCGCATCCGTATCGGACATATAAAAATCGGAAAAATGACCCCTGGAAATTTCAAGGTGTTATCTGAAACAGATATTCGTATTCTGAAAAACCAAGACTAACGTCGTGGTTTTTTGTTGACTAAATAAAGAAAATAATATACGGTATAAAGGAATTTTCATTTACAATTTCATCACCATTAAACCAGTTTAATATGTCAGAAAACTCAAGTAATAGTAGTGGACCTATCGCAAACTTGCCTAAAAACAAGAAAATTATCGTATTAGATACTTCAGCGATATTTTATGACCCTAATTTGCTGAATGCTTTTTCGGGAGTACATTTCATTGTTCCGTCGATAGTAATTACCGAATTAAACGAACAAAAAAATGAATCGTCAAAAATTTTCCTTAATAATTTCAATGAAATTATCGAAGGAAAAAATGGGTCAAAGGTAATCTCGTTTGGGAAAAATTCCATTTCTATCGTATTCCCCAATGGTGACGTTGGAGAAAAAGAAAAAGCCAATTATTTTTTCAAAGACAGTACAATAAAAAACGACATCCTAGATGTTTGTACTATTTTTATCAAAAAGGGGTATAAAAATGTCCTCCTGTATACAACAGACATTGGACTAAAAGCAAAAGCAGGTGCATTAAATATACCACTGAACAAAAGTCATGAAATAAAAACAAAAAACTTTTCGTGTGCTACAGAAATCTTTTTAGATAAAAAACTTGACGCAAAAACCCTTGAGGGGGAGAAAACTTTTTCAATAAAACTGATTCAAGAAAAAACAGTATTAGTCGATGAAAATTACTATTTCATCAATTATAATGATGAAGGCAAAGAAAAAAGATTTGTCTTAAAATACAACTCGAGAAAAAAATTATTACAAAAAGTTTTTACACCTAATGAATGTTTTTCGATACACCCAAAAAATGTAGACCAAGCTATCACGTTATCTGTTTTATTAGACAAAAATATTTCTTTAGTTGCCATAACCGGTGCAAGTGGTTCAGGTAAAACACTTATCGCCCTTGCAGCAGGAAATAAAATGTACGGGGAACTGCAATTTAAAAAAATAATGCTTTCCAAACCGATTGTAACGGTTGGAAAAGATCTAGGTTTTTTCCCAGGTGATCCTAAAGAAAAGATAATGCCTCATTTACAAAACTTTTTTGATAACATTTCAGTTATCGAAAACTCTGTAGAACATCACAAAGGAGCCGACAAAAAGAGTTTTTTCAAAGAGACGCTTAAGAAATTGAAAAAACCAAACGGCATAGACGAAAAAGACCTAATCATAGAAGCAGTTCAATTGCTCCGAGGAAGGTCTATTCTAGATACTTTTTACATTATTGATGAGGTGCAAAATCTGACCCCACATGAGGTGAAGACCATTATCACCCGTGCAGGTGAAAACACAAAAATCATTTTGTGCGGTGATATTAATCAAATTGATACACCATATCTAGACAAACACAATAATGGTTTATCCTTTGTTATAGAACGATTCAAAAACTGTGAGATATTCACACACATTCATTTACCAGAATCTGTTCGTAGCCCTCTAGCAAAGCTTGCAGACAAATTGCTATAAAACAACAAAATACACTTGACCTAAAGCCGATAGATTTCTATCGGCTTTTTTTGTGGTTATTTTGATTATTTGCCAATATTCCCCTATCCGTGCTATACATTATACTAATATGAAACTTCTGATTGTCGAATCACCTAGTAAAGCAAAAACCATCGAGAAATATCTCGGGGGTGAATACACAGTACGTGCGTCTATTGGACATGTGCGTGACCTACCAAAATCAAACAAAACTGCTATTGATATTCCCGCTGGTTTTGTCCCCCATTATGAAATATCTGCAGGCAAGGGGCGTGTAATTTCAGAGCTCCAATCACTTGCAAAAAAATCAACAGAAATAATCCTATCACCCGATCCCGACCGTGAAGGAGAAGCCATTGCCTGGCACCTGGAACAACTGCTCCATGAAGCAAAAATAAAATCTCCTATAAAACGAGTTACCTTTAATGAAATCACCAAAGACGCCATTATCGAAGCATTACATCATCCACGAAACGTTGATGAAAAATTGGTCGCAGCTCAAGAAGCCCGTCGAGTACTGGATCGTCTTGTTGGGTATGATTTATCAGGATTGATTTGGAAAAAGGTTCGCTATGGATTATCTGCTGGACGAGTTCAATCCCCCGCACTCCGTATCATCATGGAACGTGAACGAGAAATTCGTGCTTTTATACCTGAAAAATATTGGAATATTGTAGGAAATTTTACTATAAATAAAAACAAACTCGCACTGGAATGTGTAGATGAACCACGTGATTTTGATGTGGTAAAAAACATTTTAACCCTTGGGAGAACATATCCATGGATAGTTACTGATATCAAAGAGTCCAACCAAAAACGTAGTCCCCGTGCACCATTTACCACATCGACATTACAACAAACAGCTAGTACACGTCTGGGACTATCACCGTCACGTACCATGCAGATCGCCCAAAAACTGTACGAAGAGGGACATATTACCTATATGCGTACCGATAGTACTAATCTATCAAAACAAGCCCAAGCACAAATATTGGGATATATAGAAAAAAAATACGGAAAAACATATACCCAATTCAGAACCTATTCAACAAAAAGTAAAAATGCTCAGGAGGCTCATGAAGCCATCCGTCCAACACACATAGAACACGAATACGCAGGCATGAACGAAGAACAAAAACGATTATATCGACTAATTTGGGAACGTGCAGTCGCATCACAAATGTCTGATGCACAAATGATTAAAACAAAATTGATAGCAAACATAGATCACACAGAAAAAGTACCTGATTTTACCACTATTGGTTCACAGTTAATCTTTGCAGGCTGGTTATCCGTAGACAGTGGTTCCAGAGGTGAAGATATCGAGTTGCCAAAAATCACTATTGGAGAAAAATTAATATTAAACGAGTTAATAGATACAGAAAAAGCAACCCAACCGCCGAATAGATATTCCGAAGCAGGACTTATCAAGGAACTCGAAGAACGTGGTATTGGACGCCCATCTACCTATGCATCAATCATGCGAACACTGGAAGAACGTGAATATGTTAAAAAAGAAGGAAAAACATTATTCCCAACAGATACCGGTGATGTCGTTTCTAGTTTTCTTGAAGATAATTTTGCAAACTATATCAGTGATACATTTACCGCAGAAATGGAAGACAAACTAGATGATATTGCATTAGGTAAGAGAAGTTATGTAACAACATTATCAGAATTTTATACACCATTTTTATCTCAAGTTAACGAAAAAGACAAACTTGCAAAAGCAACAAATCTTGGTGAAGCGGATACAAAATTTATATGCCCGAAATGTGGCAGTGGTATGGAAATCAAACTGGGTCGCACAGGTAAATTTCTGTCTTGTAATAGATATCCTGATTGTGATGGAGCATTAACGATAAACGGTGCAGAAGTAGGCGAAGAAAAACCATTTGGTATCCATCCAGTAACTGGTGAACCTATATACCTCCTTACTGGTAGATTCGGCCCATATGTACAAGTTGGCAAATCTCCTAGTATTCCAAAACTAAAAAAATGGCCCAAAGGATACAAAAAAACTACTGAAGACAAAGAATACATAAAAGCAGAAAAATTAGCTATAGAAGAAGCAAAGAAAATCCCTGGACCACGACGTGCATCACTACCACCACGAACAAACCCAGAAAACATGACGCTCGACATAGCAGTAAAACTCCTCGAACTACCGCGTGATCTGGGAACTGATCCGACCACGGGAACACAGGTAATAGCGAATATAGGACGTTTTGGCCCCTATGTGGGACGAGACAGAGATTTCCGGTCACTTAAAAAAGGTTTGGATCCCTATACGGTAACATTAGATCAAGCACTTGTATTATTGAACACACCAAAACAATTACCCAAAGGAACAGAATTAATAAAAACATTTGTAAATCCAAAAACAAAAAAGGAGATGCAAATCTTGAAATCAAAATCTGGTAATTTTATAAAATTCGGATTAAAACGTATTTATCTACCAGATACCATGAATCCAGAAAATGCAACGACTGAAGAATTATTGGCACTGATGAATGTGAATACTGATACAAAAAAAGGACGTAAAAAATAATCCCCATAAGGGATTATTTTTTACGTCCTTTTTTTATTTTAGATGATTTCTTCCCTTGTCAGTAATAACACGTCCACGGGCAGTTTTTTCCAGTAATCCTGATTGAATAAGAAATGGCTCAATAACCTCTTCGAGAGTGCTTTCTTCTTCACCTGTTGCAGCAGCAATGGTTTTTAGTCCTACAGGACCACCGTTAAAATTATCATTGATGACTTGCAGTATTCGCCTATCTGACGGAGACAACCCCAAACTATCAATACCCAACATATCGAGCGCAGAAACCACAGTATGGGTATCAATACTATCAATATTACTCACCTGGGCATAGTCACGTACACGTTTTAATAAATGATTTGCAATACGTGGTGTCTGACGACTGCGAAGCGCAATATCTGACAATGCTTCATCTGTAATATCAATACCCAATTTCGTGGCAGAGTTTTGAATAATTTTTTCAATATGTACAGGCTCATAAAACTCTAACCGATGTGATCCACCAGAAAAACGACTACGCAAAGGAGACGAAATGAGCGCCATACGAGTAGTTGCTGCGATTAACGTAAACGGAGACAAATCTAACTGTATGGTACGAGCAGATGGACCCTTACCAATAACAATATCCAATACCCCTGATTCCAATGCTGGGTATAAAACTTCTTCGATCATTTTATTTAATCGATGAATTTCATCAATAAATAAAATATCACCTGGTTGTAGATTTGTTAAAATACTTGCAAGGTCTGCCACACGTTCAATAGCGGGACCTGACGTGATTTTCATCGTACGACCTGTTTCCCGTGCTATCAAGTGCGCCAGGGTCGTTTTACCGAGCCCAGGAGGTCCATAAAACAATACATGTTCAGGAATTTGGTTACGCGCCTGTGCTGCTCCAATCAATATTTTTAAATTTTTTTTGATAGTATCCTGTCCAATATAATCATCCCATGTATTCGGACGTAATTGACTGTCTACAAAAGACGTCTGAACATCAGCGTCTTTTTTTTCATGTATTTCTTTGCCTGGCTGTATCATATGAACAGTATACATTATTGCCTAACAAAAAACAAAACCCCATAAGGGGTTTTGTTATGCAATAGTTGCAATTTGGAATTTCATGAATGGTTGACGGTGACCACGTTTCTTGTAATAACGAGATTTCGCACGATATTTAATAACATCGATTTTTGGAGTACGTCCTGCATTCACGAATGTTGCAGAAACTTTTGCCCCAGAAACAGTAGGTGTTCCTACGGTAGTAGTAGTTCCATTATCAATCAAGAGTACCTGATCAAAATTTACGATATCACCAGCGGCATACTGTCCGTCCATTTTTTCTACAGTAATAATATCACCCGCGCGTACCACGTATTGTTTCCCACCAGTTGCTATAACTGCAAATGGTCCTGTTTGTGTAGTGTCTTTTGCCATAATGTGAAATAGTATACATGAAAAATATAATTATGCAAGTATTTTAAGCCCCTTTTCAAAAAGGTGTATTTTTTGGACAATATCCACCAAAACCCTGGTAGCATAGGCCATATCCTGTTTTGTAGTACCAGACCCCATGGTTATTCTGATATTGCCATATCCTGATTGGGACTGTTGTTTATGGATAGCCATGATCACATGAGATTCGTCTTCACGGTCCATACTGCAGGCACTACGAGTAGCTACGCAAACACCCCGAGCATCTAATTCTATTACCAAACGTTCTCCTGAAATACCTGGTATTGATATATGAATATTGTTCGGCAATCGATTATCAAGCGATCCATTAATAATACTGCCAGGGATATTTTGCTGTAAATAATCTATACACTGATCACGCAATTGTGACAATCGAATTGATTCTGAAATAGATTTTGCCCGTACCTGTGACAGTGCGTGTGCCATACCAACAATAGACGCAGGATCCTGAGTACCTGGACGCAGTCCATATTCTTGATCTCCACCGAACCTATCTGGGTACAAACTATCTACATGTTTCATATATACAACCCCAACAGATTTTGGTCCATAAACTTTTGATCCTGATAACGTCATAAAATCAACCCCTAGTTTCCGTGTGTCTAAATCCACATATGCAGAGCCAGCAATAGTATCCGTATGGAACAATGGATATACTGCCCCATGATTCATGGTTATATTTTTTTTATAACAACGCAATAGTTTAGCAATCTCTCTAATTGGTTGTATCGTACCTATTTCGTTATTTGCATACATAACTGAAACTAATATTGTTTCTGGTTTCAGTAATATTTTTAAAGTATCCAGACAAATAATTCCTTGTTCAGTTACAGGGACATACGATACGGTTACAACACCCTGTTCTGATAATTGTTTTACCATCTCTATAACCGATGCATGTTCGATTTCTGAGATAATCATATGTGGTACTGATCCTGGTTTTGTTTTTTGATAGTTCCGTAATACTCCCATAATAACCAAATGATTTGCCTCTGTTCCCCCACCAGTAAATACAATATGATCTGACGTAGTAACCAATTCAACTGCTACTTGTATTCGGGCATCTTGTACAAGTTTTTTTGTTTGTACCGCCGGGGTGTACCAACTGTTCACATTGTAATAATACTTGTTATATACACGATTCATTTCACGCAAAACACCTGTGTCCATAGGTGTTGTTGATGCATGATCCAGGTAAATGTATTTTTTCTTGAATATTTTTGCAAATATATTTTTCATGACTTGAATATAACACAAAAATGATGTATGCTCCATAGCATGGAAACGTTTACATTATTTTGGATAGCTATTACCATTCTTGCAGTGTTTCTCTTGGGAAACATTATTTGGCTCTATGTTATTTCGATGCGATGGAAAAAGTTTATGCGAACACCAGCAGGTACTAATATTGAACAAACTATTGCACATATTAAAAACGAAATCAGTCAACTCCATGATAAAGATAATCTCCTAAAAAAATACAGCCAAAACCTGGATGAGCGTCTATCTGGTTCAGTACGTGGAATTTCAACAGTACGTTATGATGCATTCCCTGATATGGGTGGTAAACAATCGTTTGTCACCACACTCATATCAGAAAACGGCGACGGAACAATTATTTCATCTATTCATTCCCGTGCACGTATTGGTATCTATGCAAAACCATTACAAAATTTTACCTCACCTCATGAACTGTCTCCCGAAGAAGCACAATCCCTGAAACAAGCAAAAGATATGATGGATAAAACATCATAATATATTATCAATGACCCTATTATACAACTACCTTTATGACTAAAAAAACTCACACAACTGAACGACCGCCAGTAGTTGCCATTATGGGGCATGTTGATCATGGAAAATCTAGTCTATTGGATTATATTCGCAAGTCTAATATCGTCGCAGGTGAAGCAGGTGGTATCACCCAACATATTTCTGCCTATGAAGTACACCACACTGACCCACATGGTGATATAAAACGAATTACTTTTATTGATACTCCAGGTCATGCGGCATTTTCTCATATGCGTAACCGTGGAGCGACTATTGCCGATATTGCTATATTAATTGTTTCCAGTGAAGAAGGAGTAAAAGCTCAAACTATCGAAGCCATAAAAACAATAGAACAAAACAAAGTTCCATACATTGTAGCTCTCACAAAAATTGACCGTCCTCATGTAAACATAGAACGAGTAAAATCAGAACTCATGGAAAATGGGGTTTTTGTCGAGGGGTATGGTGGAGACATTCCCTGTATTCCTATTTCTGCAATTTCTGGTATTGGTATTCCTGAATTATTGGAAACTATTCTTTTGCTTGCAGAATTTTCTGAATTTATCGGAGACCCAACAACACTTGCAACAGGGTTTATTATTGAAGCGCACATGGACGCAAAACGTGGAGTATCTGCAACTTTGATTATTAAAAATGGATCTATGACGACTGGTCAGTTTATTGCTACTGATAATTCATTAGCAAATACTCGACTCATGGAAAACGGATTAGGTAAAAACATTACCCATGCAACATTTTCTACACCTGTATGTATTACTGGTTTTTCAGAGTTACCACATATTGGTACTATGTTTCAAGTATTAGAAACTAAAAAAGATGCCGAAGAATATATTCGTCTCGCACAAGAAATAACTGATGAAACAACTGCGTCACGACAAGTATTAGGTGAAGATACTCTGGTTATTCCTATAATCATTAAGACAGATGTATACGGTATTGCAGAAGCTATCAGCGCAGAAATAGAAAAACTCTCTATCCCTGAAGTATATTTCAAAATTATTAAAACAGGTGTTGGTACTATCGGTGAATCAGATATGCAATTAGCATTATCTGACAAACAAAGTATTATCATCGGATTCAATGTAGACATAGATCCAAAAATCCGTGATATGAATGGAGCATCTGATATCACTATTGGTACCCACAGTATCATTTATAAAATCACTGAATGGTTGGAAAAAATCCGTACAGAACGCAAACCTATGAAAAATATTGATGAAGTAACCAGTAGTACAAAAATATTAAAAGTATTTAGCACCCAAAAAGGAACCGTGGTCGCAGGTGGACGTGTGAACACAGGTACACTTAATATAAAATCGGAAGTAAAATTTATCCGTGAAGAAGAAATTATCGGTCGGGGTAAAATAACCAGCCTACAGCAAGGAAAAGCACCCAGTCAAAACGTAGAATCAGGAAATGAATTCGGTATGGCAATAGAAACCAACGTACAAGTATTAGAAGGTGACATTATGGAATCATTTATAACCGTACTAAAATAAAAACCCCGAGATATCAAGCTGAGGTCAAAGTTTGTATGGAAAAATCCGAAGCCTGTTTGAGGCGTAGCCGAGTTCTGCAGGATTTTGGAAGACAAATTTGACCAATACAAGCGAATAAACTGAATTATCTTGCTATTATGACCTATTTGTAGTATGTTTATGACATGTTAGGATCAAAATCACTCGAAAAAGAAATACACAAAATAGCGAGTAACTGGATTAATCGTGAATCAAATAAGAAATCATTGATTACTATTACCAGTTGTACCCTGTCTAATGATCAGAAATACTGCACCCTGGGTGTATCGGTATTACCCGAAAACCAGGAACGTGCAGTACTGGATTTTCTTACCAGAAACAAAGACGTTGTTCGTGGAGAATTAAAAAAACATGGCAAATTACATGCATTACCCTATATAGTATTCGTATTGGATGCAGGTGAAAAAAATAGACAAGTTATTTTTGATATATTAGCTGACGAATAAAAAACTACACAAAAATATAATTAAATTTAATAACCCGAAGCCATAGTGAAACGATCCTGCAGGGTTATAAAATTTAATTATATTTAGGTGGTTTAAAAAAAAATAGTTATTGCAAAAAAACCATTTTTGTAATAAACTATACGGCGTGGTGGCGAAGTGGTAACGCTGCGGTCTGCAAAACCGCCATGCGCGGGTTCAATTCCCGCCCACGCCTCAAGGTAAACTTTGTTTACTTGTACCGTTGTATTTGCCTGGGTGGTGGAATCGGTAGACACCCAAGACTTAAAATCTTGTGCTCGCAAGGGCGTGCGGGTTCGATTCCCGCCCCAGGCACTTTGTTGCTATATTACAACAAAACTCTCAAAGGATAAAAATAATAACATATGCCGGGGTGGCGAAATTGGTAGACGCACTTGCCTTAGGAGCAAGCGGGGTGACCCATAGGAGTTCAAGTCTCCTCTCCGGCACAATAAACAGAAAAAGCCTTATTTTAAGGCTTTTTCTGTGGCTATATTATTACCCTAGGTACTTGACTTTTATATATAAATATGCTATACTAATACTAACAATAATGTTATTTCAAACTAAATAAAAAACTATATTATGAACTCAGATTTTTTATATCTCATCGTTTTAGGAGTGAT
>CAZGCO010000008.1:21408-27001 GCA_964524475.1 uncultured Candidatus Saccharibacteria bacterium | reverse complement strand
GTCAGCTATACTGCGGTGAATACGTTCTCGAGTCTTGTACTCACCGCCCGTCAAGTCAAGGGAGCCGGTAGTACCCGAAGTCTGCCCCAGTGGTGGCCTAAGGTAAGATTGGTAACAGGGACTAAGTCGTAACAAGGCACGGGTAGCGGAAGCTGTTCGTGGAACTATTCAAGTGAAAAACGGACGTATAAAGCATGGCTTGCCATGTCGTCTTTACTTGTCGATCAGTTTTACTTTTACGTAAATTGAGAATATTATGCTATTTCTTTAAGGCGCATACGCGTGTCATATCTCGCGATACAATATGACCAAAACCTGATGGTGTGACATGTACATACACATCATAGGTACTATATAGACAGAACAAAAGAGTGTGAAATAATTAGGTGTTGCAAGTACTTTATGAAATATCAAAAAATCCCTGAAATGGGATTTTTTGTTTGATTAATTTTATTAATTATGGTAGTTTATGGTAAATTAAACAATAAAATAAGACACAAATGAATACAAAAATTTTAATTAAAATCTCAGGAGAAATGCTTGGGTCAGAAAATGAATCCTTTAATAAGAAAAACATTGATAATATTGTTCAAGTTATTAAGCAACTAAAATCAAACCACTCTCAAATATACCTCGTTGTTGGTGGTGGTAATATTGCCAGAGGTAGAGAACTCTCAAACTTTGAATTTTCTAACGGCGATGCAGATCGTATTGGTATGTTATCAACACTCCAAAATGCACTTTTTTTAAAACATAGTTTTTCTAAAGTCGGTATACCAGCCCATGTTATGGGAGTATCTGATATTTCTTGGCTTCAAGTACACGCTTATGAGCCAGGTAAAGCAAAATGGTGGGTAGAAAACAATCATATTGTTATCTTTGGAGGAGGGCTTGGTATTTGCGGTTTCTCTACTGATATGACATGTGTGAGTCGTGCCTATGAAGCAGGAGTTGATACTATTATTAAAGTAACTGCAGTTGGTGGTTTATTTGATTCCGACCCAAAGAAAAATCCGAATGCGAAATTGATTACAAATATTTCATTCGATGAAGTACTAGAAAAAAAGTACGGAGTCATGGATGAATCTGCTTTTTTGTTTGCAAAAGAGAAAAAAATGAAAATCAGAATCACCTCATTAGAAAATTTACTGAGTGATGACGCAGGAAGTATAATATCCTAAAATTTAAAATTTTAATTAAAAAAAGTACCCCATGGGGTACTTTTTTATTTGAGTAATTCAATTATTTTTTCTTGAATATTATCAAAAGAAGCATTACTCATGGTTATAATAAGGTCATTTTTTTGAATTATTTTTTCAAGCCAGGGAATAATGTCAACAGGTTTTGAAAAATATTCTGCAACTTTACCTTGGTTTTTTAATAGATGTGTAATATGGTCCACGTTTACAAAGTCATCTTTATTGTCATTTTCTCTTAATTCAGGTGAACAAATAACTATTATATCAGCACTAGTAAATGACTTTGAATAAGGTTCTTCAAAAATCTTTTTTCTACTTGAACTTGACCTTGGTTCAAATAAACAAATAATTCTTTTTGTAGGGTATTTTTGTTTTATACCTTCAAGCGTTACTCTTACAGCAGTTGGGTGATGTGCAAAGTCATCAATTAATATAATATTTTCATTTTCAAGTAAAACTTCCTGACGTCGCTCCATACCAGGAAAACTATAGAGTGATGCTAATACTTTATTTTTTTCTAGATTACAACATGTACTACCTATAATATAACCAACAACAGTATTTTCCATATTGTATATACCTGAATGTGGTGTATTAATAACAATATCTTCTTGTTTATTTTTTATAGTAGCATTAAAGTTTTGTTCGTTGTTATGATAATTATGAATTACATAATCTGACTCCTCTGTGGTTCCGTATGTAATACAAGTACCTGGGAATTCAGAAAGTTCTTGTTCGAATAATTTGTAGATAGATTCATGAATAATGACGTACCCTTCAGGATTTGTTTCTTGAATAAGAAATTTAAATGCTTGTATGTATTCTTGAAATGAAGAATACATGGTTACATGATCATATTCACAAGATGTTATTACTGTACACCATGGTTTGTAATGTAAAAATTTTGGACCCTTATCAAAATATGCAGTATCATACTCATCTCCTTCTAATACACTGTATTCACTTGTTCCGGAGTAATAACTTTTTTGCTCTCCCTGGATAACTCCACCAATAAAAGAAGTTGGAGATATATTATTTTTTTCTAACATCCAGGTAATCATGCCAGTAAGGGTTGTTTTCCCATGTGTACCAGCAATAACAATATTTTTTGTATTGTTAACAATTAAATATTCAAGTGCTTCAGACATAGATAGTTGAAGTATTCCTTGTTTTTTTGCAGCTAAAATTTCAGTATGACTTGGTGGGTGCATATTTGCTACTATGACAATATCAGCATTTTTTATATTACCTTCGTTATACTCTCTATAGATGGTAATGTGTAGGTTTTCTACAACATCACTCATGGGTGGATAAAATACATTATCAGATCCAGATACATTAAAACCTTTTTCTTTTAATAATCCTGCTAGTGTTGCTGTCCCTTTACCACAAATACCAATAATATGAATATTTGTTTCTTGGGGTACTAGGGTTGATAGTTTTGTTAGATCTCTTTCAAGGTTTCTTTCTAGGTAGTCAGTTTCTTTTAAAAGCCAGCCTTTATAATAATTTTCTGTTGTTTGTTTCATGGTTTTGATTATAACAAAAAAGGCTACCTAAATATAGATAGCCATAATAATAAAATCGTGTTTAATGAAAACAGTGTTTGCATGTAAATACTTCACGAGCAATTGCTTTTCTAAAATCAGTGAGTGGTGATTTTACACCTCGATCGCCACGGTTGGGGTAGGTGCTGTTACTGAGAATACTTACCACGGTTCGTTTTTCTGGATTAATCCAGAGATTACATCCCGTATAACCAGTAGCTACCAGTGTTTCTTTTGCAAAACAAGGACACAGGTAAGTTGGTGCTGGTTTATCAAATGCAAGTCCAAAAGTTCCTCCAAAATCTGCTAAATAATTCTTTTTCATCATATTCAACATTTTTTCAGGGTTTTTAAATGCCCCCTCCCAAATATATTTTCCAAATGACATCATGTCTGGTACGGTTGAAAAGATTCCTGCACAACCAGTGAATTTACCTGCTTTTGCATACATATATGCAATCTCATCATGTGGCATTCCATGTATAAGTCCTCGCTGACCGCAATATTCTGTAGGCACAACTTTTTTTAGATTAAAACCATCTACATCGCTCGGGAAAAAAGTACTTTTCATTCCAGAGGGGATAAGTATCTCTCTAGAAATAGTCTCTTCTAATGGCTGTTGATATATTTCTTCTAGTACCCATCCTAATATAATAGATGTGGTATTATGATAATGATATCCATTATTTATATGACTTACAGAAGCATTAGTAATAATGTGCTCAACTTGTTTCGCGGTAAGAAAGTGTAATTTCTGATCAATCCCTAATTCCAGAGAATTAGTAAGGAGTGACCTGATATCAATTTTTTCCCACGAAGGTTCAGATGATTTGATAATTTGATTTATTTTAAAATCTAAATCAATCTCACCTCGTTCAATCATTTTTACTGCTACAAGTCCTACCAAAGACTTGGTAATACTTGCAATATCAAATAATGTATCAGGACCATAAGAATGGTTTTTGGAATCAAGTCCTGTGTAGTGCTTTTCAGAATAATATTCTGTCATGGAATCCCATTTGGAAATACCAATACCATATCCAAACGGTTTATTTTTGAGCTCGTGTTCTAGTATTATATTTTTAATATTCATGATTTATCAATTTAATTTTTTTATATAATATCATATTTTTTTGCTTATATCAAGAAACTGAAAAAAATACAAAAACCTACATTTTCGCCTTTTTGTCTGTGTTATGGTATGGTAATGATATGAAAAAGACCGAGAAAATAGTGGATAAAAAACCTAATGCTGGTTTTAAACTGGTCAGTCACTACAGTCCTGCAGGAGACCAACCACAGGCCATTACACAGCTGGTAGATGGTGTTAATACTGGATTGCATGTACAGACACTCCTGGGGGCAACGGGGACAGGAAAAACATTCACCATGGCAAACGTGATTAATCAGGTACAACGTCCGACGTTGGTTATCGCTCATAATAAGACACTTGCTGCACAGCTGGCGTCAGAATTTGCAGAGTTTTTCCCTGATGCTGCAGTACATTATTTTGTTTCGTATTATGATTTTTATCAGCCCGAGGCGTACATGCCAATCACTGATACGTATATCGAAAAAGATGCACAGATTAATGAAGAAATCGATCGACTCCGTCATGCATCTACCCAGGCGCTCCTCACTCGTCGTGACGTGATTATTGTTGCGTCGGTTTCGTGTATCTATGGATTAGGATCTCCTGATGAATATCGGGAAAATAATCGTCTCATCAGTGTGGGTGATACACTCACAAAACGTGATCTTATGGAACATTTTGTTCGTATGCACTATGCGCGTACGACTGCTGATCTTGAACCAGCGACATTTCGTGCGGTTGGAAACCGTGTGGACTATATGCCTGCATCAGAAAAAATAATGTATTCTTTTGTATTCTCAGGAAATATGATTGGGTTAATACAAGTACTGAATCCAATATCAATGACATTACTAGAAGAGGTACCAAGTACGGTTATTTTCCCTGCAAAACATTTCTTGACCGAAGGAGACAAAAAAAATCATGCAATGATAGAAATAGAAAAAGAAATGAAAGAAACGGTAAAACAGTTTGAACGAGATGGAAAACTTCTTGAAGCAGAACGTATCAAGAGACGAACACAAAATGATTTGGCAATGATGCGCGAGGTCGGATATTGTAGCGGTATTGAAAACTATTCGCGTCATTTGTCAGGAAAAAATGCCGGTGAACCACCTGAAACATTATTGTCTTATTTTCCTGATGATTTTCTCGTTATGATTGATGAGTCCCATGTAACACTTCCACAATTACATGGTATGTATGCAGGGGATGCATCACGTAAAAATACATTGGTAGAATTCGGATTCAGATTACCCAGTGCCAAGGATAATAGACCGTTGCAATATCATGAATTTGAACAACGTATTGGACAGGTGATGTATGTATCTGCGACACCTGGTAAAATAGAACATGCAACCAGTGACCGTATTGTGGAACAGGTGATTCGTCCGACAGGATTACTAGATCCAGTTGTAGAGGTCAGAGGGGTAATCCCCACAGGGGATTACCTTGGTCAAATCGCAGATTTTATCACAGAAACGATTGCTGAAGTTTCGCGAGGTGGACGTGTGATCGCGACAACATTGACCAAAAAAATGGCGGAAGATCTGACAGAATATCTCAAGGCAAAAAACATTAAAGCAGAGTATTTACATAGTGATATAAAAACTATGGAACGTATTGAAATTATTAGTAATTTTCGTCGAGGAGTGTTTGATTGTCTGGTAGGGGTAAACCTACTCCGTGAAGGACTTGATATGCCTGAGGTGTCGTTCATTGGAATATTAGATGCTGACAAGGAAGGATTTTTGCGC
>CAZGCO010000008.1:3815-21398 GCA_964524475.1 uncultured Candidatus Saccharibacteria bacterium | reverse complement strand
CCCCAAACCCCAAAACCCCGCTTCCAGATCCTTTTCAGGCTCTATTAACGAATATAATTCAAAATGAAAAAGGGCTTTCTTCTTGTTTTGCTTCTGTGCATTTCAAAGGATTTTTGCGCAGTGATACAGCGCTCATACAAACAATCGGACGTGCAGCACGTAACGTGAACGGGCGGGTTATATTGTATGCTGACCGTATTACAGGTTCAATGGAACGTGCCATGGATGAAACAAGACGTAGACGAGAAAAACAATTAGCTTATAATCAAAAATATAATATTACCCCATTGTCTATTACGAAAAAAATCCGTGATATTACCGACAATATGCAAAATCCACATGCAGATGCAGTACAACGTAGTCTGGATATTGATAATGCTATGATAGCAGCAGATCCAGAACGTGCGGTGGGGATAATTATGAATAAACAAAGAGATATGGAAACTGCAGTAGAAAATCTAGATTTTGAAACAGCCGCTCTGTTACGTGATGAAATCCGTGCATTACGCGAGATTACAGGAGAGATAAAACCAATCAAAAAAAAGAGAAAGACATTTTAAAATAAAACACCATATATGGTGTTTTATTTTATATACTTCAATCCTCTGCATCGGTCAAAAATTGTCTTCCAAAATCCTGCAGAACTCGGCTACACCTCAAACAAGCTTCGGATTTTTCCATACAAATTTTAACCTTGCGGAGATATCTTGTAGGTTCTTCGTTGGGGGTATATCATTCTCTTGACAAGAAATACAGTCCATGCTAAGATAGGTATCTATTGTCTTTCTCACATATTGTGTCTCGTATTTAGAGGGTCCGTTCATTATGTTTATGTATATGAACAATTAGCCTGTTTGTCAGGTTCTTGCAATTTTTTGCACTATTTCTCTCCTAGTTTGGTCACCATTTTATTATAACGAGGGGAGAATAGTATCTGTTATGTATAACAAATCAAACACACCACGATCGAGTTCGTCTCGGTCGTCTGACCGTGGGTCTGCGCCTCGTGGTGCGTCATCACGATCAACATCATCAGAATCATCATCACGTTCGGGCGGATATTCACGATCTAGTGGATCTCGTTCATCAGGAGATGATTTCGGAGGTAGTAGTCGTTCATCAGGGTATTCATCTCGACCAAGAGGTGGTTCTGGCGGAGGACGTTCATATGGTGGCTCATCTCGGTCGTCTGCTCCATCACGATTCGGTGGTGGCGGGCGTGGACGTGGACGCAAGTTCGCAGGAGAACATATAGACGTATCAAAATTCATCAACCGTGCAACAACGGTAGTAGAAGAAATCTACACACCAGTACACACGTTTGCTGATTTCAATATAGATGATTCATTAAAAACAAAAATTACTGCTCGTGGATTTAATATCCCTAGTCCGATTCAGGATCAAGCAATCCCTAATGCCCTCGATGGCCGCGATATTATTGGACTTGCAAATACTGGGACAGGTAAAACAGCAGCATTTTTGATTCCAACTATTAACAAAATCATTCGTGATAAAAAACACAAAGCTATCATTATTACACCAACCCGAGAATTAGCACTCCAAATTCAGAAAGAATGTATCGAATTAACTCGTGGTCTAGGAATATTTAATGTTACCTGTGTAGGTGGTGCGCCGATTCGTTTCCAAATGGAAAACCTGGCTCGTCGTCATCACATTGTTATTGGAACACCAGGACGATTGAAAGATCTCCTTGATCGTAAAAAACTGGTTATGTCAGATATTGGTACCGTAGTATTGGATGAAGCAGACCGCATGCTCGACATGGGATTCATCGACGATGTTCGCTATTTCTTGCAACATATCGAAGGTGACCGTCAGATGTTATTGTTTTCTGCAACTATGGCCCCTGCTATTGAACGATTGGTTCATGAATTCTTGAATAATCCTGTAAAGATTTCCGTGAAATCCAGAGATACATCAAAGAATGTTGACCAAGATATCGTTCGTGTACCAGACCGATCAAAGAAATTGGATATTTTGTCAGGAATGCTTGCAGATGCAGCATTTAGTAAAGTATTGATATTCGTTGAAACAAAACGTGCAGTAGATGATTTACATCATGAATTGCGTGTTCGCGGATTCAAAGCAGATTCTATTCATGGTGATAAACGTCACCGTGAACGCCAAATGGCTCTCAAAGGATTTGGTGATGGATTTACTCAAATCTTGATTGCAACAGATGTTGCTGCTCGAGGATTGGATATTTCCGGAGTAACTCATGTAATTAATTACGAAACCCCATCATCATACGACACCTATGTTCACCGTATTGGACGAACAGGTCGTGGTGATAACAAGGGAATAGCATTGACGTTTGTATAGAAAAACAAAGACAATAGAAAAATAAAAAAAACAAGAGGGGTACGCTACGCGTACCCCTCTTGTTTTTTTTATTTTTCGGAGTATAGTCATGTATGAGTTTAAAAATTGAATATTATGTCTAGACATACACAAAAAGACTATCTTTATAATGAAAAGGGCACAGTTTCAGATCAAAGTATCGGATTTTATAATTCGATGCTAAAAAATACTTTAGAAGAACAGAAAAAACGAGAAAATATAATTTTTCAGACGTTAGGTTCTTTAAAAAATTTTTTAATTATCAATATTATTATTCTTTGTATATTAGGAGGTGTTGATAATTTTTTTGTGCAACTCTTTTGCTATTTGTTTTTTTGCTGCGAAGGTGTTTTCTTTATAATATTATTTATTTAAAATTTTCTTATAATTATGATAGGAAAAATTTTATTTCTAGGGTGTATAAAAATAATATTATTATTACTTTCAGTCAATTCTGTTTTGATTGAAACAATCGGAACGTCATTTCTTTTCATGGGATACATTTACAATCTTTTTATTGGTTTTTAATGAAATTATTTTACATAGATTTTTTAATAAAGTGGATCATTTGTTATGGTTCACTTTTTTGTATTTTTTGATATACTTGTATTATGAATATTCACCTTGCGACCGACCATGCGGGATTCGAAATGAAAGAATTTGTAAAAAAGCATCTCATAGAATCAGGTAATCATGTTACCGATCATGGGGCGTTTAGTTATGATTCATCTGATGATTACCCAGACTTTATTACGCCATGTGCTGTTGCAGTTGCGAATGATACTAATTCGCTAGGTATTATTTTTGGGGGATCTGGTCAGGGTGAGCAAATCACCGCAAATAAAATAGACGGTATACGGGCGATAGAATATTATGGTGGGGATACTGAAATTATTAAACTGGGCAGGGAACATAATGATGCAAACATACTGTCCATCGGCGCGAGATTTATTACAAATGATCAAGTAATTGCGGCAATCCAAATATTTCTGAATACATCGTTTTCAGAAAATGAACGTCATATCCGGAGAATTGAAAAGATAGAATCTTAAACTTTTATGCAAATTATTACTACACTTACTATTATATTTGGTATTGCAATGTCATTAGGTCATTTCCCTCAGGCATATACTATGTTTAAAAACAAAACAGGAAAGAATGTATCAATACTGGCTTATAGTATTTTTGCTATTGGTACTACTATATGGTTTGTTTATGGTATGATCAAGAATGATATGGCTATTATTACGAGTTATGCTCCTGGATTATTTGGTGCTTGGTTGGTCTTAATCCTTCGTATTTATTATGGAGAAGAATAGTTTTATGCAAATAATCCCAGCAATATTACCTAAAAACCAAACAGAGCTTGCCACACAGGTCAAACAGGTTATTGACTTGGTTTCTTATGTACAGGTGGATGTATGTGACGGCGTGTTTGTACAGAGTAAAACATCGTTTCATGAGTTACCGTATTTGCTTGATATGGAATACGAACTGGATCTCATGATATCCGAACCAGAAAAAAACATGGTGCAATATATCGATATGCAACCTGCGCGTATTATTATTCATTTGGAATCAGTAAAAAACTGGGACGTATTGTATGCGACACTGGGTAATATTCGTGGAATTATTGAAATAGGTTTTTGTATTAATAATACGACACCCAACGAATTACTCGAAACACATATCGCAAAATGTGATTTTATTCAGTTTATGGGAATCAAAACTATTGGGAAACAGGGGGAGTCTTTTGATGAAACAGTGTTAGAAAAAATATCATATTTTCATACACAATATCCAGAAAAAATAATTTCAGTGGACGGGTCAGTGAATAGTGAAACTATACAAAAACTGGTAGATGTAGGTGCAATCAGGTTAATTTGTGGGAGTAGTATATTTGGAACAAAGGATGTGGTGGGAAATATACAAGTTTTAGAAAAATTAATTAATTAAAAAAGCTGTTCATGAAATGAATGGCTTTTTTAATTTCTCATTTATATATCCTATGATATACTGTATTCATGAATCTGACTGATGAACAAATAAAATTTCTTGAAATGACCGCAAATGATATTCGTATGTCGATTATTGATATGCTTACCGATGCAGGGTCGGGACATACCGCAGGACCACTTGATATGGCGGATATTTTCACGGCATTGTATTTTCATACGTTGAAACATGATCCAAAAAACCCAACATGGGATGAACGTGATCGGTTGGTGTTATCTAATGGACATATCTGTCCTGTATTATACGCAACACTTGCTCATGCAGGGTATATTCCCGTGTCTGAACTCCATACGTTACGAAAATTTGGCACACGATTACAGGGTCATCCGCACCGTGAGTATTTGCCAATACTTGAAACATCTTCAGGACCATTGGGTTCAGGACTTTCACAGGCTGTTGGTATGGCAATGGGATTGCGAATGGATAAAAAATCATCACATGTGTATTGTTTATTAGGGGATGGTGAATTGGACGAGGGGCAAAACTGGGAGGCAATAATGCTTGCAGGGCGTGAACGGCTCTATGGTTTGACGGTTATTATTGATCGTAATAATATTCAGATAGATGGTAATACTGAAACAGTGATGCCACTGGAACCATTGCCTGATAAATGGCGTGCTTTTAATTGGCATGTCATAGAAATTAATGGACATAATTTCCCAGAGATTATTAATTCATTGGAAACAGCAAAAACAATTACTGAAAAACCTACTGTTATTATTGCCCATACTATAGCTGGCAAGGGGATAAAGGAAATAGAATACGATTATCATTGGCACGGGATACCACCAAATGCTGAGCAAGAAAAAAAATGGCTCACCGAACTGCGTACCCTTGCAGGTAAAATTCAGGGGGGACATTTGCAATAAAATACCATTTGATTCATTATTATTCTTCAACTTCTCTTATATGAGAGGTTTTTGTGTATTTCCTTGACTTTATTCTGGAAATGATTAGTATAGGTCATAACAGAAACGAAATGTCACGGAAGGCTGGCAAAACCACTTATTCAGGTTAGTTTATTATCAGCTGTATTTGTCGAGAGGGTCTCTTAATATAAACCGTCATAACGGTTATTTCGTTGTTATGCAAAAAAACAATACAAACCTGTCACCCTATCAGGGTGTAGGTATGCGTACTCAGAAATTCTTTTCAAAGTACAACACCCCCCTGGCGCCCGTGCCAAACTTGGTAGAAAACCAAATTATTTCATATGATTTATTCTTGAAAAACGAGCTTGCTCGTATTATCAAGGAGTTTTCGCCGATTACAGATTATTCAGAGAAAAAATTCGAATTGCGTATAAAAAACATTAGTTTGGTATACCCAGACTATGATGTTACCTATGCAAAGGATAATAAAATTACTTATGAAGGACAAGTAAAGGCAGAAATCGTTTTAAAAAACAAAACTATTGGCTCAGAAAAAGAACAAGAAATATTTTTGACTGATTTACCACTCATGACATCATACGGGACATTCGTGATTAATGGTGTTGAACGTGTAGTAGTACCACAGCTTATTCGTACTTTCGGAGTTTCTTTTAATGATCGACAAACACGCAAAGGGCATTTCTTTGGTGCAAAAATCATTCCTGAACGTGGTGCATGGATAGAAATAGAATCAGAACATGATAATGTGTTATATGTACGTATCGACAAGAAACGTAAATTTGCTGTGACCAGTTTATTGCGTGTATTAGGACTTGAAACTAATGAACAAATTTTAAAAGCCTTTAAAAACGAGGCTGCTTTAGAATATATCAAGACATCACTCTCAAAAGACCCTGCAACTAATACTGACGAAGCTTATTCAGAAATTTATCGTAAACTCCGTGATGGCGAGGTAGCATCTACTGAAAATGCTCGTGAATTTTTTGACTCTATTATTGCATCAGATCGATACAATATTTCTACGGTAGGACGATATCATTTCAATAAACGTTTTAATAAAGGAATGACAGAAAAAGATCTTGCCGTATCTGTTATTACTGCAGATGATCTCGTAACGATTATTGAAAAAATTGCTGAACTAAATATGGATCCAAAAGCAAAACCAGATGATATTGATCATTTGGGGTGGCGTCGTGTGCGTTTCGTAGGTGAACAAATCGAAATGAAAATCCGTAAAGGTATGGCACAGTTGAAACGAAATGTTCAGGACAAAATGTCGACTATCGAATCAGAAACAACATTACCTATCCAAATCGTAAACCAACGACCACTACAAGCACGTATCAAGGAATTCTTTTCACAGAGTCAGTTATCACAGTTCGGAGATCAGATTAATATTCTTGGAGAATTGGAACACATGCGTCGTTTGACCGCTATGGGTCCTGGGGGATTAACCCGTGAACGAGCAGGGTTCGAAGTACGTGACCTCCATACGTCTCATTATGGGCGTATTTGTCCTATCCATACACCAGAAGGTCCAAACATTGGTCTCGTGCTTCAGATGGCGCTCTATGCACGTATCAATGATTTCGGAATGATTGAAACACCATACGTAAAGGTATCAAAAGGAAAAATCACGAATGAAATCGTGTATTTGAACGCGACTGATGAAGAACGATATACAATTACCCATGCTGCGGTTCCACTTGATAAAAATGGAAATATCATGACTGACATTGTCGCTGCACGTATTAAAACTTCACCTGGTTTTGCATCAAAAAATGATGTGAATTTTATTGATGTTGCTAGTAACCAGGCTTTTTCTGTCGCTGCGTCATTGATTCCTTTTCTTGAACATGACGATGCAAAACGAACACTCATGGGTGCGAACATGCAGAAGCAGGCTATTCCTTGTGTTGTTCCTATGGCACCATTAGTGGCGACTGGTATTGAACATGCTGCTGCTCGAGATACTGGACGTATGGTTACCACAGACATTGATGGAACCGTTGTTGCAGTAGATGGTAAAAAAATTGATATCAAAGATGGAAAAGGAAAAATAAAATCATACCCATTAGTAAACTTTGGGCGAACAAACCAGAGTACTATTTATCATCAACGACCTATTGTTTCTGTAGGAGACAAAGTAACTACCGGAGATGTTATTGCTGATGCAGCAACAACAGACGGCGGACAGTTGGCTATCGGACAAAACGTATTAGTAGCATTCCTTTGTTTAAATGGAGCTAACTATGAAGACGCGATTATTATTTCTGAACGTTTAGTAAAAAATAGTATCTTTTCTAGTATTCATATCGATGAATACGAATGTGTTGTTCGTGATACAAAACTGGGTGAAGAACAAACAACTTGTGATATTCCAAACGTAGGAGAAGTTCGATTAAAAGACTTGGATGAAACAGGTATTGTTCGTGTGGGAGCAGAAGTTCGCGAAGGAGATATTCTTGTTGGAAAAATTACACCAAAAGGAGAAATAGAACTTACTCCTGAAGAACGACTTTTGCGTTCGATTTTCGGAGAAAAAGTTCGTGATGTAAAAGATACATCAATGCGTATCGAACACGGAGTAAAAGGCCGTGTTGTAGGTGTGCGTGTATTCTCACGTGAAAATGGTCATGAATTAGAATCAGGAGTATTAAAGAAAATTTATATCGAGGTAGCACAAACACGTAATGTTCAAGTAGGAGATAAACTTGCTGGACGTCACGGAAACAAAGGAGTTATTTCAACTGTATTACCAGAAGAAGACATGCCATATATGGCAAATGGACAACCTGTAGATATGGTATTGACCTCTATGGGAGTTTCATCACGTATGAACCTGGGACAAATTTTGGAAATGCACCTCGGGTTAGCTGCGGGAACCTTGGGATATCAAGCAGTAGTACCACCATTTGGTGGGGCAACTGCAGAAGAAATCGCATTGGAACTGGAACAAGCAGGATTTAAAGATACTGGAAAAGTTACCTTATATGACGGACGAACAGGAGATGCATATCATCAGGATGTAGCGGTAGGGTACATGTATATTTTGAAACTCAACCACATGGTAGACGACAAAATGCATGCACGTTCTGTTGGTCCATACAGTTTGATTACTCAACAACCACTCGGAGGAAAATCACAATCAGGAGGACAGCGTTTTGGAGAAATGGAAGTTTGGGCACTCGAAGGTTACGGTGCAGCACACACACTCCGTGAAATGCTTACGATAAAATCAGATGATATTACCGGACGATCTCAAGCGTTCGACGCAATTATCAAGGGACAAAAAATCGCTGAACCAGGAGCTCCTGCAGCGTTCAAGGTAATGCTTTCATATTTGCGAGGACTTGCACTCGATGTAAAACTCGAAGGAGCACACCGTGAATATACAGAAATACAAGGTCGAAAAATAGATCCGAGCACCTTGGAACTGGGGTTGGATATCTCAGATGATGACCATGAATAATTAATTTTTTCCTATCATTATTTATGAAACAAAATCAACAAAAAATATCATCACATCAGACAGATACTATGAGTTTACGACTCGCATCACCTGATCGTATTCGTGATTGGTCATACGGAGAAATCCTGAAACCAGAAACCATCAATTATCGTACCGGACGTTCTGAACGTGGTGGGTTGTTTGATGAGCGTGTATTTGGACCAGATAAAGATTATGAATGTTACTGTGGGAAATATAAACGTATACGTTACGCGGGTATTATCTGTGAAAAATGTGGAGTAGAGGTAACTAAAGCAATCGTTCGTCGTGAACGTATGGGACATATTGAACTCGCAAGTCCTGTTGCACATATTTGGCTTCTCCGTGGTATTCCATCACGTATGAGTCTTCTTTTGGATATTCCTATTACATCTCTTGAAAAAGTTATTTATTTCGGAGGATATATTATTACTGATGTATATGAAGAAGAACGAGCACGTATTACTCGTGAATTGGATAATGAATACAAACAAAAATCAAAAACATTAACGACGGATGCTGATAAAGAAAAATTAAAAGAATTATTCACAACTACAAAGAAAGAAATTCTTGAAATTGTTCCTAATAAAATCCTTTCAGAAGCAGAGTATCACAAGTTTTCTGTACGTTATTCAACATTGTTTGATGCAGGTATCGGAGCAGAAGCAGTTTATGAGATCTTTACTCGTATTAACTTGACCGAACTCGCAGCAACAATTGAAAAGAGTTTAGAAAAATCTAGTACAGGACCACTCCGTGAAAAATTGGAAAAACGATTACAGTTGGTAAAATCACTCTTGGTTTCTGGGCAACGTCCTGAATGGATGTTTTTGACTGTGATTCCAGTAATCCCACCAGCATTACGACCTATGGTGGCACTTGAAGGTGGACGTCATGCTACATCAGATGTAAATGATTTGTATCGTCGTGTAATCAACCGTAATAATCGTTTGAAAAAATTGAAAGAAATTGGGGCACCAGAGGTTATTCTCCGTAACGAAAAACGTATCTTACAAGAAGCAGTAGATTCATTGGTAGATAACACTATTCGTAAACATAGTGGATCAGTGGCAATGAGTCAGGCACAACGCCGACAATTAAAATCATTGTCAGATAACTTGAAAGGGAAACAAGGAATATTCCGTCAAAATCTCCTCGGAAAACGAGTAGATTATTCAGGGCGTTCGGTAATTGTGGTAGGACCAACCTTGAAATTAAATCAATGCGGGTTACCAAAATACATGGCACTCGAATTATTCCGTCCATTTGTTATTTCAGAAATATTAAAACGTGAAATGGCGTTTAATATTCGTGGAGCAGGAAAAATAATCGAAGAAGCTGGTCCAGAAGTATGGGGTATCTTGGAACAGGTTATTATGGGTAAATATGTGCTATTGAATCGTGCGCCAACATTGCACCGTCTGTCTATTCAAGCGTTTCATCCAGTATTGATCGAAGGTAAAGCTATACAAATCCATCCAATGGTATGTACAGCATTCAACGCCGATTTCGATGGGGATCAAATGGCGGTACACGTACCATTGGGAGAACAGGCACAACAAGAAGCACATGAATTAATGGCAGCAAACAAAAATCTCTTGAAACCACAATCAGGGGATCCTATTACTATGCCTGGACAGGATATATTAGTGGGATGTTATTGGGTTACAAAAACTGTCGAAGACGGTCATGGTCATGGTAAATATTTTTCTTCACCATATGATGCTATCAGTGCATATGAATACGGTATTATCGGTATTCACGCAAAGGTTTTTATTGTAGGTGATAATTCTGCTCGATATACATCTTTTGATGGAAAACCATTTGAAACAACAGTTGGGCGTATTATGTTTAATCATGAAATCTTGCCTGATACTGTTCCATTCATGAATATGGATATCAAGAAAAAAGAACTTTCTGATATTATTGATCAACTTATTAATACATTAGGTATTGATGGAACACCAGAATATCTGGATCGTATTAAATTGTTTGGACAAAAATATGCGACTATCTCAGGAACAACTATTGGTATGAGTGATGCATTAGTACCAGCAGAAAAACCAGAAATCGTAAAATCAGGAATTGAACGACAAAATCATGTTGAAGAACAATACAATGAAGGTTTAATTTCAGAAGATGAACGATACAGTAAGGTTATTGAAATTTGGGAAAACATTACACGTCAAATCGAAAAAGCAGTAGAAAAAAATGTGCATAAATCAGAATCAGTGCACGACATGATTGTATCAAAAGCTCGTGGAAACATTTCACAGTTAGCACAGTTGTCAGGTATGAAGGGTATTATTGTTAACACTTCGGGGCGACCTGTTGATTTCCCTGTACTTTCTTCTTACAAAGAAGGATTGTCTCCTATTGAATATTTCATTACTAATCACGGATCACGAAAAGGTCTTGCCGATACTGCACTCAACACGGCAACAGCGGGTTATTTGACTCGTCGTTTAGTAGTAGTTGCACAGGATGTGGTAATTACTGAAGAAGATTGTGGTACGAAAAAAGGTTATGTTGTACGTGCGGAAAACATTGATGGTATGGTCAAGTCAGTAAGTAAAGGTGTTATTGGACGTATTACTGCAGAAATAGTAAAAGATGAGACAGGAAAAGTGATATTTAAAAAAGGTCATTTGATTACCAAAGAAGATGCAAAGAATATTGAAAAAATGCATATTGAAAGTATTGTTGTTCGATCACCACTTACCTGTGAGACAGTTCATGGACTATGTCAGCAGTGTTACGGGTTAGATTTGGGACGAAATACATTGGTAAAATATGGTGAAGCAGTAGGAATTGTTGCAGCACAGGCGATCGGAGAACCAGGAACACAGTTGACTATGCGTACGATTAACTCCGGAGGAGTTATGGGAGAAGACATTACTGCAGGTCTACCACGTGTACAAGAAATTTTCGAAGCACGTGCAGTAAAAATCCCTGCAGTTATTGCAGAATATGCAGGAGAAGTAACTGACATTACTCTTAATGATGACGAACAACAAGTGATTCATCTCACAGGGGAACATGTTAATGGTGATGGAGGTTCAAAAACAAAAACCTATATTGTTGACCCACGTCGTAGTCTGATTGTAAAAAGAGGAACTCTCGTAAAATCAGGAACTCTTATGACAGATGGTGCAGCAGATTTGCAAGAATTATTTAGTATTGCAGGTTTTGATGGAACTCAAGAATATATTATCAAGGAAGTTTCTCGTATTTATGAATTACAAGGAGCAGGGGTTTCTCGTAAACATCTTGAGATTATTGTTCGCCAAATGTTTTCACGTCGCAAGATTGTAAAAATAGGTAGTACAAAATTCACTACAGGTCAGGTGGTAGAAAATAGTTATTTGGTTGCAGAAAATAATCGTGTTATTGCAGAGGGTGGTTTACCAGCAGAGGGTGCAGTTGTATTGTATGGTATTTCAAAGGTGTCATTATCCGCAAAATCATGGTTAACTACCGCATCATTCGAACGTACGACAAATTCATTGGTTGCTAATGCTCTTATTGGAGAACAGGATGAATTGCGAGGTATTATGGAAAATGTAATCCTTGGAAACTTGATTCCTGCAGGTACTGGTATGAGTAATAATTTTATTCCTGGTATGGAAAATTTTGAAGACTATGGTGATAGTACTCGTACAACAGAAACACCAGAAACAGAAAATAATTAGTATGCTCTAGTTTATGTCCGTATTTTTCCTATGAACACTACTGAACTCATAAAAGAAAAACTATCTATTGATGAGGTCATTCGTGGCTATATTCCAATAGAACTCCACGGAGGCAATTATAAGGCTCGCTGTCCATTTCATGATGAAAAAACAGCCAGTTTTAATATTACTCCTTCGAAACAAATGTTCTATTGTTTTGGGTGTCATGTCGGTGGGGATATATTTGATTTTGTTCAAAAAATTGAAAATATTTCATTTCGTGAAGCTTTGGAAAAACTGGCATACACAGCAGGTGTTCCGTTGGAACATACTCATGATAAACAGGGTGGACTCCGTCGTATCTATGAAATTATGGATATAGCAACACAATATTATCATGCCTGGTTCAGAAAAAACACAGTCGCAGTAGAATACCTATTGCAACGTGGTATGACCAAAGAAACAATGATACGGTTTCGGTTAGGGTATTCTCCTGGATATGATCAAATCATTCAAGTTTTAAAAAACAAGAAATATACCCAGGATGAAATAGTAGCTAGTGGTATTGCTATAACAGGCACACGCGGGTTATTTGATAGATTTTCACATAGGATAATGTTTCCTACAGCAGATGGACAGGATAGATATGTGGCATTTTCAGGAAGAATTCTCCCAGGAGATGTACGTACGGATAAAGTAGGAAAATATATTAATAGTCCTGAAACAGAAATTTATCACAAATCAAAAATACTCTTTGCTTATGGTTTAGCAAAAAAGTCTATTATTGAAAAAAAATACGCTATTTTAGTAGAGGGACATATGGATGTGATTATGCTTCATCAGGCAGGATATACAAACACAGTAGGGATTTCAGGAACAGCATGTACACCAGAACATATTGAACTGGTGTCACGACTTACCGATACCGTAGTAATTGTGTTTGATCAGGATCGTGCAGGGATTGCGGCTACTGACAAACTGGCGCCGTTATGTATTGCAAAATCATTAACGGTATATATTATTCAGTATACTGAAAAAGATCCTGCAGAGATTATTGAAAATAATCCAGAAAAATTCACGCAATATATAGAACAAAAACAAGAATACTTTGAATACTTGTTAGAACGTATCAAAAAAACAGAGACAGTGAACAATTATGCCAATGCAGTAAAAAAGATAGTTTTTCCTGTTATTGCATCTATTCCACTTTTGACGATAAGGCGTCTCAAGGTTGAATATTTTGCTCGGGGATTTTCCTGGTCAGTAGACGATCTTATGGGTGATTTTTTAGAGTATTATAAAGTACATCATACGGTAAAAATAGAAAATCCATACAGTTCTTATGTTCAGAAAACTTTGCCAGATACGGTATCTATATCAGACAATACTGAAAAAATAAATAATACTTTTATCAAAGACATAGTGTGTTTCTCGGTTATTTATCAGGATCAATATTCTGAAATAATAGCATTGATGCATGTGTATATTCCACAAGAGATAATCAACCAATATATATCAGAAATTACAGAATACGATAAAAACATATATATACAGAAAAATGAACTATTCCCAATGGAACAACAAATAAAAAAATGGGAACAGTCAGTGTATGATTATGCAAAAAAAATTATAAAACAAGAATTGGATAAAAATACACAACAGCTCCGTATGTACGAGTCAGGTCAAATAAAAGATATTGATTACGATCAACTCTTGTCACATGGGATACTATTATCAACACGCATGACAGAGATACAAAAACTCATGCAATAATTTTCATCACTACTATGGCATCATCAAAAAATAAAACAAAAAAAGTAGTTAAAAAAACTATTAAAAAAGTAGTTAAAAAAATAATCAAAAAACAAGTAGTTAAAAAAACAGTAAAGAAAATTATAAAAAAATCAGCAGCAAAAAAAGTTGCTAAGAAAGCTGTTAAAAAAGTAGTTAAAAAGGTAGCTAAAAAAATCATTAAAAAACCTATTACTAAAAAGATAATTAAAAAGAAACCGTTATTACCAGTAGTAAAAGGCTTAACCCATGAGGCTATCATGGAACGATTGGAAAAAATTATTCAGAAAGGACGCAAAAGAAATTTTGTTACTTATGAAGAAATTCTCAAAGCATTCCCTGATATTGAAGAAGATGTATTGTTTTTGGATGAGTTATATATAAAACTCAATGATGCAGGTATTGATATATTAGAAGCGTCAAACCTCTTGGGTGCAGAAACGAACAAAAAAGCAGACCAGGTGATGTATAAATATGATCGTGAACGTACATCATATGATTCTATTCAGATGTATCTCAAAGAGATTGGAAAGTACCCGTTAATCAAGGCAGCAGAGGAGCGTGAACTCGCAAAACGAATTGCTGCAGGTGATGAAGAGGCACGTAATCTCTTGGCTCAGGCAAACTTGCGTTTGGTAGTATCTATTGCAAAAAAATATTCTACACGCAGCGCAGATTTAACGTTACTTGATCTGATTCAAGAAGGAAATATTGGTCTATACAAAGCAGTAGAACGATTTGATTGGGAAAAAGGGTTTAAATTTTCAACTTATGCAACATGGTGGATTCGTCAATCTATTACTCGTGCACTTGCTGATCAGTCACGAACGATTCGTATTCCAGTACACATGGTAGAAACTATTTCAAAATACAAACAAGTATTTCGTAGATTAGAACAGGAATTAGGACGGTCACCATTACCTGAAGAACTTGCACTGGAAATGGGATTAGAAATCGAAAAAATTCACATGATTAACAAGATTAATCAATCAACATCATCACTCGAAGAATCAGTAGGAAATGGTGATGATGATAAATCTACTTTATCAGAATTCATTGCTGATGATAAAATATTATCTCCCGATCGCGAGGCAGCACGACGTATTCTGACCGATCAGGTCAGGGATATATTAAATGACTTGTCATCAAAGGAGCAAAAGATTATCGAAATGCGTTATGGTTTGGTAGATGGTATTAATCATACATTAGAAGAAGTGGGACGTGAATTTGGTGTTACCCGTGAACGTATTCGTCAAATTGAAGCAAAGGTTCATGACAAAATGCGTGCAAATGATAAAATCATGAAACTCAGAGATTATTAATTTATGACAAATTTTTCTCAAATATTTTTATATATTGTAATGTTTTTGGGTTTGTATTTCCAAGTTTTTCTCTTGCTTACTTATCTAGGATGGCGTAAACATTATGATCCATTACCAGGTTTTCATGGTGATGAAACATTACCAACGGTAACTGTCATGGTTCCATGTTGGAATGAAGAAACTACTGTAGTAGCGACTATTGATTCACTTCTTGCATCTGTATATCCAACAGAAAAACTAAAAATCATGATTATTGATGATGGTTCAACAGATACAACATGGCAGGTAGTACAAAAATATGCAGATAATCCTCAGGTGATATTGCTCCATAAAGAAAACGAGGGGAGTAAATTCTCTGCGCTCAATCATGGATTACGACATGTTACTACAGAAATCGTTGGATGTTTGGACGCAGATTCATTGGTAGATATTCATGCAATACGTAATTCAGTGGAATGGTTCTCTGACGCAGGTGTTTCTGCGGTGGTACCATCTATGGTTATTGAAAATCCAAAATCGTTTATGCAGTATATGCAAAAGGTAGAGTACGAAATTTCAACGTATTTAAAAAATGTGTTACATCAATTAGAAGCATTGTATGTAGCCCCAGGGCCACTTACGTTGTTTAGAAAATCAGTATTTGATACATTGGGTGAATACCGAGAAGCTCATCATACTGAAGATTTAGAAATAGCGCTTCGCATGCAAATTGCTGGTATGCGTTTAACACATGCAGATACATCATTGGTCTATACCAAAGGTCCACGTACATGGAAAGCATTATTAAAACAGCGTATTCGGTGGACCTACGGGTTTATACAGAATATACGTGATTACAAGAGATATTTGTTTTCTCGAGAATTAGGTGATTTATCATTCTTTATTCTCCCGTTTTCATTCGTTTCTCTTTTGGTCGCAGTAATTGTATTTTGGTTTTTTGCTATTCAGTTAATTGTAGATATTGTACATATGATACAAAAACTACTCTTGGTTGGGGTACAATTACAGCCTGTTAGTTTGCAACCAGATTTGTTTTCATTGCCTAGTACAGGATATAGTTATTTAGGGGTTATTACCTTGTTGTTTTTAGTACTTGCCCTGGTGATTGGTCGTCGGGTTATCTTGAAGCAAAAATTATTATCATTTGATTTGTTGACTGTTATTATTTACCCTTATTTTTCATCATGGTGGATTATTAGATCCGTGTGGAATGCAATAGGGTCAAAAAAGAGCAGTTGGCGTTAATATATTATGAAAAAATTAGAATGGTTTAAATATGTTATTACATTTTGTATTACTGCGGGAATTTTTCTTACCGTATTTTATACAACCAGTGTTATAAATCAGAAAAAGATTTCTCAATTAAATACTATTCAAGATAAAATATCTATAGATTTATTATCATCTGAAACACAGTTTGCATTACTTAAACAATCTGCATGTACAGATGATGGAACATCAATACTTGCTCCAGAGATTGGTGAATTGGGAGAGAAGTTATCAGTAATGGAAACAACATTAGGTATTGACGATGCACGAGTAATTCAATTGAAAAAATACTATTCATTATTACAGATCAAGGATTACATTCTTATGACAGAACTTGCGAAAAAATGTTCTTTCAAACCAATTACTATTGTGTATTTCTATAGTAATGAATGTGATGAATGTGCAAATCAGGCAACGGTATTAACAGCACTCCGTGCAAAATATCCTGAATTGCGTGTATATTCATTTGATGCAGATTTAGATTTATCAGCTATTGATACTTTTAAAACTATGTCACATGCTACCCGTGATTCATATCCTGTAACGGTGATTAACGGCAAGTCATATACAAAATTTCAGTCATTGGAAACTATAGAAAAATTAATTCCTGAATTGAAAAAAATGATGCTAGACATGACAGAAAAAACTGTAAAGAAAAAGACAGAAAATAGTTAGTAGTTAGAAAACAAATAAACAAAAGAGATGTACCCGTAGGGTGCATCTCTTTTGTTTATTTGTTTTCTTCTGTAGTTATTGGATGTACTGGTTCT
>CAZGCO010000008.1:0-3724 GCA_964524475.1 uncultured Candidatus Saccharibacteria bacterium | reverse complement strand
GATTTTTTTCTTGAGAAGGGTAATAGATTCTTGTTCGGTAGGTACTGTCGTTGTTTTACTTATTTTTGCTGATACATCAGATGCTGAGAGAATATCTGTCTTAGGTTCTGCTGTTGCTGCAAGTGTTTTTTCTGTTCCTTCTGGTGATACAGTATCTGAAAGGGTAGTAATAGTAGGTGTATCAAGAGCAGGTACAATAGTAACAGTTGAAACATTGGCGATGTCTGTTGGGGTTGTGTCTTGTTGTATAGATGCTATTTTTTCATTGAATATCTTTTCTGCTTTTTCTTTGTTAGTTTCTAGGACTATTTTTTGTAACCCTATTTTTTCTTTATGGATTTTTTCTGTCTGAGTATGTGCAGAGAGAACTAAATAGTTAGAACTGTCACTACTAGCTAATAGATTGGTAGTGTGTTTTTCCCAAAAACTAGCTAAACGGTTTTGATAGGTGAGTGCTTGAAATGAATCGGTAGGTTCTATTTTTTTTGATTCATTTTGAATACGTTCTGTTTCTCGGTTCAATGATCGTTCAATTATTTTTTCTGTTGCGACTGTTGATTGATTATTCTGAGCTAGTATTTCATGTTCACGTAATCGATTATTAAGTGACATAAAAGATACAGCTATTTTTTCTGCAGGTGTTTTTTGTGTAAAATACCGGACTTGTTCACGAGCAATTTTTACAGGATACATGAGATCTCCGGGTAGAAAATCAGCAGAAACAGTATAGGTATGATAACTAAATACAGCAATAGATGCTAAAACCCCTACTTGAAAAAACTTTTTTGAAAAGAATGAATAAACGAATTCTTTTTTGGTTGAAAAAGGAGAAATGAGGGGAGCAGAAATAATCTGATGATATATATCAGATTTTTGTTTGGCACTGGGAATATTATCCTGTAGCCAGGTATTTATTTTTTGTAATGGTGTATTCATAGGGGTAAAAGTTATCAGAGTTGATACTCCGCATAGATATCGCCTAATATTTCACGAGCGAATGTTCGACCTCGATATATATGGACACTCACGACGTTTTCAGATAGTCCTGTACGGTCGCAAATCTCTGTTATAGATAAATCCATAACGAATTTCATAATAACAATATCACGATATTTTTCAGGAATGGTATTCAGACGCTCTAGTATTTGATCAATGTCGTTTGGCGTATTAGGACGGCCATCTGTTCCAGGATCAAAACCTGATTCTTGTAATACATCCAGTGAAACAGTTTTTTTCTTACGGTAATAATCTATAATAGCGTTTCTGAGGAGTTTGTAGAAAAAAGCACGCGGATTTTTAACCTGTTTTCCATGACGGATTTCTTGCCATAGTTTTGTAAAACAGGTTTGACAAATATCCAGGGCTATTTCAGGGTCGCTACATTTTATCAGGGTAAATTTGTAAAATTCATCAAAAAGCCCTGTATAAAATTGCTCGAAATTTGCTTCCAAGGAAAGGTCGAGAGTATAAAGATGGGGAGTAACAGTTTTCATATAATATGACGTACAAGTCCAGAGAATATTACAGTAATCATTGACAATATTTAATAATATATTGTATAACATGGTACTCTCTGGTGTATCATGTTATACTGTACCACATCTCTATGAATATACCAACAAATGATCAACATCATATCGTAATTATCGGCGGAGGTTTCGGAGGAATACGTACTATTTTAGACCTTTTAGATCATAATTACCAGGGGAAAATTACCCTTGTTTCCTCATCTCCTTTTTTTTCTTATTATCCAGCTATTCATAAAATTATCTCTGACCAAAAACATCCTGTGTGCCAAATACCTTTGGTGGACATTATTCATCATGATCGTGTACGTATTATTATTGACGAAGTAACTGGTATAGACACAGAACTACGTCAGGCGACACTATCTGATGGGCAGACTATATCAGGAGACATGTTAGTGATTGCTTTGGGGTCTCAGACAGAATACTATAATATTGACGGATTGGCAGAGATGTCGTTCGGATTAAAAACGTATTCAGAAGCAAATCAGCTCCGTAATCATATTATTAATTTGTTCGAAAAACATGCAACTACAGAAAAAACAGAATCATTGATAGGGTTGCACATGATGATTGTCGGGGGTGGTCCATCGGGTGTAGACCTGGCGGGTGAACTTGCGGTATGGACAAAAAAACTTGCAAAATTGTTTAATGTAAATCATTCATTAGTAACCATTGATTTAGTTGAATCTCATGACAGGGTATTATCCATGATGCCAGAATCTATATCAGAACATGTAACAAATCATTTACGAAAACTCGGGGTAAATGTGTTATTAAATAGAAACTTGATCAAGGAGGGTTCATGGACAGCAATATTGGACGATATGAAAATCGGTGCAAAAACATTGATTTGGACAGCTGGTGTACGTGCTCATAAACTCTTGTCAGAAATATCTGGTATTACCGTTACTGCTGGTCGTGGGCGTGTAATAGTAGATGAATATCTACACCCTGTAAAACAGGATGGAACAGGTTCGTATGAGGGTGTATATGTGATAGGAGATTCTGCGGATACATTGTATTCAGGGTTGGCACAAACAGCTCTTCATGACGGGGAATATGTTGCGCGCTCTATTATGGCCGTTTTAGAAAAACACCCAGTACCTGTCTATATACCAAAACCAATTGCATATAATGTGGGTGTAGGTCCTGCATGGTCTGTGTTCGTATTGAACAATATTAAAATGCATGGATTTATTGCATATATTATTCGTGTATTAATTGATATTAGATTTTTCTTGTCTATATTACCGTTTTACAAGGTATGGAAACTCTATTCCGATCGTAAAGAAATTTCTGGGAATTAAATACAAGGTAAAACAAAAAGCACTTCTATATTTCAAGAGGTGCTTCTTTGTATTCTGATTCTATTACTTGATTCATTTCTGTATTAAACCTAACCTTACCTGTAAAAGTAGTTTCAGAAGATATTACTCTGGGCAGGAAGTCTCTATCAGCAGGAAGCATTTCATTATAGGGTATCGAGTCAAGATTGAACCATGTTGGATTTTGCATTTCTTCTGTTCCTATTGCAGTACCAGTAAAATCAAAAACCACATAAATCGCAACTGACCAGTTTGGTTCATTGGTCATATTGTCAAAAAAGAAAAAATCAATGACTGCTTTAGGAATCAAGTTTTCTGGGGTCGTTACAATTCCATATCCAGATTCTTCAAATAATTCACGACACGCAGTATCACGAATTGAATTATCTAACGGTTCAGGTTTTCCACCAAAACCATTCCATTTTCCTGCACCAATCTTTTTCATCTTTTTGGCGAGGAGAATTTCATTATTATTAATTGGGAAAACGAGTGTAGCTTTCATAAAGTATAAGTATTTTATTTAATAAAAGTATAGCATATTTATGCTAAAACAAAAGACCAAAATGTATACACATTTTGGTCTTTTGTTTTATGCGCAGTGAATGGGACTTGAACCCACGACCTCCCGCGTGACAGGCGGGCGCTCTAACCAGCTGAGCTACCACTGCATATGTCGTATTACTTTAACCTTCGGGCTTAGATAACCAAAACAGCTACTACTACATAAATTGTTAATTTTTTAGTTTTAAAACTACTTTGTGTATCATACTTGTTTTTCAAGAAAAAACAAGTGATACATGTGTCGAGGGCGGGACTCGAACCCGCGACCTTAGCGTTATGAGTGCTACGCTCTAACCAGCTGAGCTACCC
>CAZGCO010000007.1:13571-37116 GCA_964524475.1 uncultured Candidatus Saccharibacteria bacterium | reverse complement strand
ACCATCAGCAGTCAAAGAAGCACCAGCACAATTGTTAAGGTTGTTTTGTAGAGCCTGAGCGTACATACCAACTGATCCTCGTTTAAGAGTTACAGTTCCCATGTTTTCTGCAGTAGCTGCAAAAGCCATTGATGTAACGAATGCAAACGCAGCAACTGCGAATGTCGATACAAATAGTTTTTTAAACATAATTATTTATTAGACAAAATTATAATTTCATCTCCCTTGTAATAAAACAAGAGAAACCGCACACGATACCCGTCGACGTTATTGGGTACCTATTGTGTACTTGATATACAGATTAACCTGTATACCCTGTCATATGAAAACCATACGAGTGCATTGCATGTATCATCGTCATGATCATGCAATACATATCAAGTAGCTACATGTCACTACCTGGTATGTATTGCATGCATGGTTCGTCTGTTCCCTTGAGACCTGACTCGTAAACGAGTAGAGGAGAGAGCTGATAAACATTGCATAAATATACTTGTATAAATTTTAAAAATGACTGTTACTATCATACACTATAACGTGTACGAATGCAACATGATATCCATTATACATGCATGAAAAAATCATGCAAATATTCTGGATACATCTGATGACGTGGCAAGATTAAAAATCTTACACTACTCGATATACTGCCCATCTCTTGTCCCCTGTTCGTTCAATAACACCACACAAAATCAGAATATTCAGATCACGCTGAAGAGTCTTTTTACTCATTTCAGGAAACATTTCTGCGATGTGATTTACTGAGACATCTCCTGTATATTTTATAATATCCCTAATATGTCTCTGACGATCGGTTAATGTTTCAACAGAATATACTATTTGTGGTACTGTTTTTTCTATTTTTTTGTCTGAAATTTGTGATGCATCGTCAGAGGTAATATGATTCATTACCTCATGTCTGGTATCACGATTATCAGGGACATCAGTAAAAAAATCTGATAACTGTATTCCTGTATCTCGTGTTAATGTCTCTGATGTAGTAACCTGCTGATCAGTATCATGTCCCTGATTATTATTAATGTCTCTGACAAGATCAGATACTGTCTGACGAATGTCTCTGATGGTTTTTACATGTCCCTGATAAATCGTATTGTATCCTGTTACTAGCAACCCTACCTGTGTCTCTAATACCTGTAGATTCATCAGAGACACGTATCTATACTGGTGAGCGACTAATAAATATGATAAGAGACATTCGCATGTCTCAGAGACATTTCTAATAGTATTACGTAATTTATAAAGGACATCTTCAGAGACATTTATCTCTGTGGACTGTATGCTATTTTGATATTCTCTTAATGTCTCTGATATATCAATATCTTCCATGACCGTATTGCATGAATATTTTAAAAGTTTTTCTGTCATGTCTCTGACATCTGTACGCATAGACACGTTGTCCCATAGGTCTGTTAGCATGTAGAGTGCGGTGATAACTTGTTCTGTTTTCTTGATCACCAGCATAATCTCTGAACGATTTATCTGCTCTGACCAGGCATGGTCAGGTGTTATATATGGGGTATTTCCTATTGTTTTTTTATCAGAGACATTCACAGGTGTCTCTGATACAGATGTTGGTATTGTCCCTGAAAAAACAGAAGATTCTGTCTGAATGTCGTTTATTGTCTGTGAAGTAACAAATGGTGAGAAAGTATTCATAAAAGACAAAAGATAATTTAATAAAAAATCTCAGAGACATAGAGACATGGTAACAATGCTGATTATAATTATTCAGAGACAAAAAGCAAGCTTTTTAGAAATGTCTCTGAGAAATGTATTTGTAACGACTCTCATCAGAATTGGAAATCATATAAATACTACAAATAGTGTAATACATATACCTCGATGCAGAGTATACAAAGTATCCCTGCAAGGTTAAAATTTGTATGGAAAAATCCGAAGCATGTTTGAGGCGCAGCCAAGTTCTGCAGGATTTTGGAAGACAATTTTTAACCGATGCGGAACATCTAGGTATGTAGAATAAAATAATACTCTTAATATTTTGTATTCATTATATATATGATACAATACACACATGGCATCTTCTCGTAAAAAAAATAATATAGAGATTACTGAAAAACCAGAACCGGTAAAAAACTCTCCCGCACGTCGTATCATCACGGCACTATGTGTTGCTATGATATCTATTATTATCGGACTCGCTATGTTTCATACCGCTGGTCGTGTTGGAGATTTTATATTCCAAAACATATTTCAAAAAATGTTTGGTTATGGTGCGTATCTGGTCCCTGTGTTTGGTATTATTACGAGCATCATTTTATTCCGCAGAGAATACCTGCTTGAATCTTTTTTTGACTGGATCAGTATCACAGGTATTATTGTCAGTTTACTAGGATTCTTTCATATGATGAATCCTGTTGAAATTGGTGGTGGTTGGTTCGGTATGATTATTGGCGGAACACTCTCAGGATGGTTTGATAGTGTCGGTGGATTTTGTATCCTCCTTTGAATAATCGCATCTAGCTTTGTCGGATTGTTTGCACATGAAATCGACTGGCACGAATTAGGAGAAAAAATTACCCACATGTTTACCTGGGAATCATCTACAAAATCTAACACGACAGAATCCACGACTATGTCATGGGAAGAATTAGAAAATATTGACGAAACAGATATTGAAGAACCAGATGAAGAAATTGAAACTACACCTCACGTAACCACTAAAAAATCCCCTACCCCTGTAGCAATGCCAGTAGAAAAACCAGACATTGAAGACACGTTTATTAATGCAAAAGAATCTGGGTTCGGTACCTATGAATTTCCTCCTTTGTCACTCCTGGGTAAATCTGCAGGTAAACCATCAGTAGGAGATATCAAGGCTCAGGCAAATCTCATAAAACGAACATTACAGAATTTTGGTATTGATGTAGAAATGGACGAAGTCTCTATCGGTCCGACCGTTACTCGATACGCACTAAAACCTGCAGAGGGTATTAAACTGTCCCGTATCGTTGCTTTGAAATCTGATCTGGCATTGGCTCTCGCTGCACACCCAATACGTATAGAAGCACCTATCCCAGGAAAATCTCTGGTAGGAATAGAAATTCCAAACACCGTAAAATCAAGTGTTGGATTGGGATCATTATTAGCAGAACCAGAATTTGAAAAATCTCCTGCAGCATTATTAGTAGCATTAGGTAAAGGTGTCACTGGCAAGGCATATTTCAAAGACCTTGCAAAAATGCCCCACTTGTTAATTGCAGGAACAACAGGATCAGGAAAATCTGTTACCGTGCATAATATTATTCTGTCATTATTATATAAGAATGGCCCCGAAGATATGCGGTTCATCATGGTAGACCCAAAGCGTGTGGAACTAACCCTGTATAACAATATCCCCCACTTGTTAACCCCTGTTATCAAAGAACCCAAAAAAGCTATTATGGCACTGCGTTGGGCAGCAAAAGAAATGGAACGCAGATATGACCTGCTGGAGAGTTACTCGTCCAGAGATATTGGGTCATATCATACGAACATCATGCGTCCGTGGCATAAAGAACATGAAGGAGAAGATATAGAACATATCAAAGACAAACCAGAACGCATGCCTTATATTGTCATTATTATTGATGAATTAGCTGATATTATGCAGGCATATCCCCGCGAACTGGAAGCAGGTATTGTACGACTGGCACAAATGTCCCGTGCTGTCGGTATACATCTTATACTATCTACCCAACGTCCATCAGTAAACGTTATTACCGGATTGATCAAAGCAAATGTTCCATCACGTCTGGCATTACAGGTAGCATCACAAATAGATTCACGAACTATTCTGGATGCACCAGGAGCAGAGGCATTATTAGGTAAAGGAGATACATTATTCCAAGGTTCCGACATGAACAAACCTGAACGTATGCAATGTGGAAATGTGAGTGAAGAAGAAGTAAAACGTGTTGTACAATATATCGTAACCCATAACGACCAATTGCCTGATGATGTTATTATTAGTGAATCAGCAGATGAATCTGTTCATACCACATCTGGTTCTAGTTTTGGATATGATGACCCAGATAATAATGACGATGAATTATATGAAGATGCAAAACAGGCTATTATCGAGGCAGGAAAAGCATCAACCAGTTACTTGCAACGTAAACTAAAGGTTGGATATTCACGTGCTGCACGATTAATAGATATGTTAGAAGAACGTGGCATTGTAGGAGCTGCGGATGGATCAAAACCACGCGAAGTGTTAGGAAACAATCGAACATCTACGTCAACAGCTGAAGCTCTTGATGATACCCCTGTCAGTGATATAATAGATGATAATACGTTTTAATTATGCAAAAAACCCTTACTCAAAAAACAATACGAACTACTGTCTCCATCAGTTTGGGGATTATTGGTATCGTAGGATTAGGGGTTTTTTCTTGGATGAAACTCGCTCCTTGGATACAGGGACCCCGATTAGAGCTCACCGGTATTACTACAGGTGAAACACGTGATAGTTCCCCCATTGAAATATCTGGTACAGCTATTCATAGTAAATCTGTTACCATGAATGGTACCCCAGTAATGGTAGATGAAATGGGAAATTTCCGACATCATATCGTATTACAATCTGGATATAACACTATCGATATACGTGCCACTGACAAGTTCGGCACCACACATCATGAAAGATACGCGACCGTAGTACATGAACATACCGTTCCTACACTGGCTCGTATTACAAAAAAATCTGAGAATTATTAATATTTTAAACTTTTAATTATATGGCAAAAAAAGCAGCTCCTAAATCAAACGGAGGAAATTTAGCGGATACTATAAAAATGATCCAAACAAAATTCGGTGAAGGGTCTATTATGAAACTAGGTGAACAACCAAAAGTAGACATTGGGGTTATTTCGACTGGGTCTATCGGACTTGATTATGCTCTCGGTGTTGGAGGACTCCCCCGTGGACGTATTATCGAAATATTTGGACCAGAATCATCTGGTAAAACAACTCTTACTCTTCATGTTATTGCAGAAGCTCAAAAAGCAGGCGGCATCTGTGCATTTATCGATGCAGAACATGCTATGGATCCAGAGTATGCAAAAAAATTAGGTGTAAAAATTGACGAACTCCTTATTTCACAACCTGACCATGGTGAACAAGCACTCGAAATCACTGAAACACTCGTACGTAGTGGTAAAATAGATGTAGTTGTTGTTGACTCGGTAGCAGCACTCACTCCACGGGATGAAATCGAGGGAGACATGGGAGCACATCATGTTGGTAAACAAGCACGTCTGATGTCACAAGCACTCCGTAAACTGACAGCTATAGTTGCAAAATCTAACACGGTAGTAATATTCATCAACCAGATTCGTATGCAAATCGGTGTCATGTTCGGAAATCCTGAAACTACCCCAGGAGGAAAGGCTCTCAAGTTTTATACATCAGTACGACTTGATATCCGTAAAACTGCTCAGATCAAAAAAGGTGATGACGTTGTCGGAGCACGAACCAAAGTAAAAGTAGTAAAAAACAAAGTTGCTGCACCGTTCAAGGTTACTGAATTTGATATTATTTATAACGAGGGTATTAGTGCCGAGGGTGAAATGCTCGCTCTGGGAGAAAAATTTGGATTGATTACTAAATCTGGAGCATCATTTAGTTACAACAGTCTACAAAAACCAGAAAAAGTAGCAAAAGGTGAAAAAGAACCTGCGCCAAAATATGAAAAAATTGCTCTAGGACGTGGATATGACGCATCAAGAATATTCCTGCGTGACAAGGCAAATGTTGTAATTCATGACAAACTCATGAAAGAAATACGTGAAGCTATGGAATCAGGTGGGTTATCATTTGCAGGGACGCCTGAAGATGATGAATCAGAACCAGAGGAATAAAACTATCAAAAAAGCCTTGTCTAACGACAAGGCTTTTTTATTTAAAATTTGTATTTTTCCTTGAGATATTTCAAAACCTCAAACTCTACTTGATAGATATAATCATAGACTTGTATTTCAGGTTTTGAAAACCTTCCTTCTTTTGAAAATATGCCAAAATGCACATTTTTACGAAGCAAATCAAATAACTTATTACAGTTAAATAACTCTCGAGGACCGTAATCAGCATCTAATCTAGTTAATTTTTCATCAAACAATGTTTTTAATTGTGAATATAATCCTGGACATTCACTGATTGGTTTGTTTAGTTCTGTTAGAATATATCCTTTCACAAAACAAAAATCTATTTCATTACTAGTGTCTATTCCGTAGACATAAAGTAATTTTTTTACCTCTTCGAGAGACAAGTTACCGAACTGTCTAAGTCCTGTTAGGTTTTCTAGTTCAAGCATACAATCAAAAACAGTATTGTGTTTTGATATTTTTAAGCTGTTATAAGTTCTAGTGCTAATTTTTTTTGGTTCCTTTTTATAAAACTCCTCTATTGGAGATATTAGAAACTTCCAAAATAATTTTTGATCTTTTCCAGTGTTTAGGATATTTTTAATATCTTTAATTCTTTGCTGCATTCTATTTAATTATTTAAAGTGTTTGAATATTTATAAATACAGTACCTAAAAAAGATTACAATGTCAATACTCATCATAATAAGGGTTGAAAGTATCGGATATTTATGTATACTTGGTCTATTACTTATTAATTACCTAATCCTATGCTCGCATACAACGAAGTAACTATCCGCAAAATTGTATTACACGACGACGAACCGCACGAGGTTTTGGCGTCTCATGTATTCCGTAAACAACAACGAAAACCAGTAAATGCTACTAAACTCAAAAACCTCCTCACTGGACGTGTTGTTGAAATCTCATTTCAAGTTTCTGACAAGGTAGAAGAAGCTGACATGAAAAAGTCCCCTATTAAATTTATCTATGAACAAAAAGGTGTGTACTGGTTCCATCCAGACAACAAACCAAACGAGCGATTTGAATTAGATAAAGCATTATTAGACGGCAAAGAACAATGGCTTAAAACTGGTGAAACCTACCAAGCATTGATTTTCACTAATGACGAAGATGAAGAAAGAATCATCGGTGTAGCACTACCCGTAAAAATCGATTTAAAAGTTACTGAATCTGCTCCAGCAGTAAAAGGAAACACATCATCAGGCGCATTAAAATCTGTAATTCTGGAAACAGGTGCACAGGTAAACGTGCCGTTATTCATCAATGAAGGTGATATTGTTACCATTAATACAGAAACAGGTGATTACGTAGGTCGTGCAGAAAAGAATTAAATAAAAAACCAATCCATGAAGGATTGGTTTTTTATTACGCCTGAATGTATGGGAGAAGTCCCATAAATCGAGCGTGTTTTACCGCAGTTGCTAGTTTACGTTGATTTTTTGCAGCAACTCCTGTACGAGAACTTGGCATGATTTTACCAGTAGGTGAAAGGAATTTTTGTAAAATCTCAATGTCTTTATAGTCAATATGCTGGATATTGTTTTGCTTGAAATAGCATTGATTTTGCATAATATATGCGTGATAGTTTTTTAGAATGGAATATCGTCTGGGTTAATATCATCAGTTGGGTAGTCTATAGTGTCCAAATCTGGTGACATATCTGCCACAGATGAAGATGCTGCCCCCGCAGGTGCAGATCCGCCTGATTGTGGACGTGCTCCGAACTGGACACGGTCTGCAACTATTTCTGTACGATAACGTTTTTGTCCATCTGGTCCATCCCATGAACGTGTTTGAATACGTCCTTCGATAAAACAATTTGAACCCTTGCGTAGCCTGACGTCCGAATACTACTACGTTATGATATTCGGTTGCTTCTTGACGCATACCTGATGCGTCTTTCCACACACGATTTGTTGCTACTGAAAAAGTCGTAACCTTACTCCCATTCGGAAGTGCTTTAGTTTCTGGGTCACGAGTTAGATTTCCTCCAATAAATGCTTTGTTTATATACATATAGTCTGTTAAATGATAATTATTAATGAACATTCACAGTATATACGATATCCATCTCTATCACAAGATAAAAGATTAATAATAAAATGAAATAACGAATTATTCAAGTTCTGTTGTTTCAACAACTTCGTCTGATCCATCATCAACAATTCCTGGAATTTCGATTCCTTGTGCGTTGGCTACATCAGCAACCAATGAATCAGGAGTGACGATATCTTTCAAAACATCTTCAGTGTCTTCATCTGCAGTTATTACTTCAGCTACACGGTCCTCTTTACGTTTTTTCAAAATCTTTGCAAGAGGATTTTTTGAAATAATAGTATTGTCAGTAACTGTTTTAATAAGAAGAAAACGAATAATTGTAATATCCAACTCTAATTTTTCTTTAAGAGCAACTAATTGCAACGGTTCAAGAGAAAACTTAACCCATGCAAAGTAACCTTGAGAGAAACGAATATTTTTGTTCTCAATTACACGAGTCATTTCGTATGCGAGATCAATAAATTCTGGTTCTCCAGTACTGATAACTGTTCCACCGAGAGCGGTGATTTCTGATTGAATTGATTCAATCTTTTGTTCAAGGTTTTCTGGTCGAACAGCTGGTGACAATAGGAACCCTATTTCGTATACACGAGGGTCCAGTGTTTCGAGTTCTAAAACCTTGACTACTTTTTTACGAGCCATAATGATAATAGTTATATTATATGAATAAAATTTCAGGGAAATGTTGCCCATTTCACACCTGAAGTAATGCTAATCTAGCACATAATAAACAAAAAGTCTAGAATATAGAACAAGGGGGTTGCCTACGGCAACCCCCTTGTTCTATATAGCTAAATCCCGAAAAACTCTTTGGTGTTTTCTAGTAATTGCAATCTGACCGTTTCCAGGGGCAGGTTTTTTAGTTCTGCAATCCGCTCTGCAACATGTACCACCATCCATGGTTCACATGTTTTACCACGATATGGTTTCGGCGCAGCGTATGGAGCATCCGTTTCTATCATGATTTTTTCAAGTGGGCATGCAATAATCATTTCATTGTATTCACCCACAAATGTTATTGGTCCATCTACTGACACCGTATACCCCGCTGCAACAATATCCAACATACATTGTTTCGATCCTGAAAAGAAATGAAAGTTTGCCCGACCTGTATAATGTTCCTGTTGTAAAATCTGGAGTGCATCATAATACGCATCATCACTCCCCCGGCTACTACGCACATGGAGCATAAGTGGTTTATGTACTAATATTGCAAGTTCAATATGTTTTTTAAAAATATCTGTTTGAGCCAATCTTATTTCTGGTGTATTATCATGAAAATAATCAAGACCTGTTTCACCAATAGCTACCACTGACGGATGTTGTGCAAGTGTTATCAGTTCTTGCCATTCGTTATCAAAATCATTCGTCGGTATATGAGCATCCGAACAATCACATGGATGTATACCAACCGTAGCCCAGCATAACCCAGGGTTTTGTTCAGCTATCTCTACAGCTGTACGAGACGTTCTGAGTCCTGTACCCACCGTAATCGTACCAACGCCATCAGTTCGCATATGCTGTAAAATCTCCTCACGTTTTTCATACAAGGGTTTTAGATTCAAATGTGAATGAATATCGATATAGTTTAATTTCATAATGGTACTGTAGCACAAAAACAAAAAGCAGGAAATTTTATTTTATAAAACTTCCTACCTCTGATTGCTTGGTTATTTGATTACTTTATGGTTATTTTTTGACTAATTGTTGTATCTATAACTCCTGGTATTTCACAGAAGTTTTTAAACACAATTTCTTTTACGATACTTACCCCAGCTTGTTCACCATGTTCATCTATAACTTTTTGTATAGATCCTTGAGAACTTTTGATTTCAGATTGGGTTTTAATATAAAAATCTTGTAAATTGTCTTGTTTGGTCCTGGGCTCTTTTTCTGAAATAATGAACCTACAGATTGTAACTCCAATTAAGACACCTATTAGTATTAATACTATTGTATTTTTCATTTCTTTAAAATTAAAATTTTATTTATAATTCATTATACATAATATAAAAGACATGTCAATATGACATGTCTTTTATTACACAATGTTCACATGTTTCTCAGCATTAACACACTCTGGACAGATTACATGGAGTTTGCGACGGACATTACCACTGTTTAATAGATTACTGGTTTTTGCACTACAGATTTCACAGATCCCAATATCAGGTGTTTCATCATCAAACGCCATACGCATACGACCATCAAACACAAATAGATTTCCCTCCCAGTGACCTTTACTGCCATATTTCTCGCCATATTTTACAATACCTCCGTCTATCTGATATACATCGGTATATCCCCTGTTTTTCATCATTGCTGATAGGATTTCACATCTGATACCACCAGTACAATACGTCACAATCGGCTTATCCTTGTGTTTACTAATTTCTCCATTTTCAATATCGTTAATAAATTCTTTCGAAGTAGCAATTGGGGGAACAATAGTGTTTTTAAACTTGCCGATTTGTGCTTCATACATGTTACGTCCATCATAAAAAATAACGTCATCCCCTCGTTCTACAACCAATTGGTTTACCTGTTCTGGTTTTAGATGTACCCCACCATTTTCAATACCGTTTTCTCCGACAATAATTTCATCTGGTGCACCGAAACTAACAATTTCTGGTTTTACTTTCACCATCAATTTTGGAAAGTCTTCACGTCCCCCATTACTCCATTTGTAGGTGATTTTTTTCATCAGATGATGTCGATTCATTTCTCGGGTATACGCCTTGAGGTCTTCAATACCTCCACCCAATGTTCCGTTAATACCGTGTACACTAATCAATATCCGTCCACGCAAATTTAATCGTTCACAAAGATGACGTTGCCAATACATAACTGTTTCTGGATCAGTAATAGGAACAAATTTGTAAAACAAAATCACCTTTTGCAAATGGTTTTTTGTGCTTTGTGAAGTAATATCAATAGGTTTCATATCTGTATCTATAGCATAAAATTTTGTTTTTGGGTAGATAATTATATTCAAATAATATCAAAAATAGGCAAAATTAAGAGCGTTCAATAATGAACGCTCTCGGGCCCGAGTTTTCCAGGGGTGCCCAGCATTTTCCGTTCTCGAGAAGGACCAAAGATGCTTCATACGAGACTGTCTGCTAATTTGATTATATAATCTATAAAAAAGATAGCATATTATAAAAACAAAAACAACACAGGGGGCGGGCTTTGCCCGCCCCCTGTGTTGTTTATATAACTAATTACCCATGATGTGCTGCCTCTGCCTCCATAGCCTCTGCTTTATTCTTGTGAACTGTTCCCTTTGGATGCTCTGGTGGAGTATAAATACTGTAGAGTTTCATTGGTGTTTCACCCGTGTTGGTAACGTTGTGATTCATCCCTGCTGGAATAATGATAGCAAAGTCATCGGCAACTGGATACTCTGTTTCACCGATCATTGCCACACCTGTCCCCTGTTCAATTCGCAAAAATTGATCAGTGGTGTGATGTACTTCTGCGCCAATGTCTTCACCTGGTAATAATGACATTACAGTCATCTGCAAATGTTCTCCTGTGAATACTTCCTTACGGAAATTGTCATTAGCAAGTGTTTCGTGTTCGATGTTGTTTACGTATGGTGTAATCATAAGAATAAAAAAATAATTTAATAATATATATAGTATATTATAGATACTATAAAAATACTAGGTGAAACTCATTTATAAAAATTTCACCAGAAGCTTTCCAAAAGCTCAAAAATAATGTATTATAATACACCTATGGCAAAAGATGAGATTATTATACGTTTCGACGAAGTATCGTTCGAACATAATGCAAACAAACCTATTCTTCACGAGGTTTCTTTTTCTATTCGCCGAGGATTAAAAATAACCCTCATGGGACAAAACGGATCAGGTAAAAGTACCCTGTTCGGACTCCTCACCAAAAAACTGGAACCAACTGAAGGCTCTATTAATATTGTTCGTGGTGTTCGTGTAGCTATCAGTCGCCAAATTATTCCCCGTGATGAATTGAACCTAACGGTACGAGAATTTTTTCAAAAATGTTTTACTGAAAAAGTATACGATATCGACCCCCGTATCGACGAAGTATTAGAAATTGTACACCTGGTAGGACATGAATCTGTTCACGAACGACTGGTCAGTAGTTTTTCTGGTGGACAACAGGCACGACTACTCTTGGCATCGGCACTTATCCAAAAACCAGACCTATTATTACTGGACGAACCAACAAACAATCTGGATCATGCGGGAATACACCATCTGACAGATTTTATTAAAAACTATCCGAACACCGTGGTAGTTATTTCCCATGATGCAGAATTCTTGAACAGTTTTACTGATGGCGTATTATATTTGGATGTATATACAAAAAAAATCGAACAGTATGTTGGAAATTATCATGATGTGGTAAAACAAATCAAAGCACGAGTAGAACGAGAAAACATGAAAAACGCACAATTACAAAAAGAGATTCTCGCTAAAAAAGAAAAAGCAAATCAGTTCGCATTCAAAGGAGGACAAATGCGTCTGGTCGCAAAAACCATGCGTGAAAAAGCAGAAGCATTAGAAGAAGAATTAGTAGACATTCGTCGTGAAGATAAACCTATACGACCGTTCACTATTCCTGTCCAAGAAGACTTGACTGGTCCATGTATCAGTATCAATAGTTTCACGGTAATGAAAAATCACAAGGTAGTAGCAAAAAAAGCAAATATTGTATTAAAACGAAATCAACATCTACAACTAACAGGTCCGAATGGTATTGGTAAAACAACATTACTCGAAACGCTTGCAAATGGTACCACTGAAGGTGTACAGATTCATGATGGTGTTCGTGTTGGATATTATCGCCAAGATTTTTCTACACTCAATTTCGACCACACGGTATATGAATCTCTTATGGAAGCATTGGCATCTATTGGAGCAAAACTGGACGAAGAATTCATGCGTGGCACCGCAGCTGGATTCATGATTACCGGAGAAATCATCCGTACAAAAATCGGTCACCTGTCAGAGGGGCAAAAGGGATTAGTAGCGTTCGCCCGATTGGTATTAATACGTCCAGGACTGTTAATATTGGATGAACCAACGAACCATATTAATTTCCGACACCTACATGTAATTGAAAAGGCATTAGATCAATACCAAGGGGCGATGATACTGGTATCGCACGTACCAGAATTCGTGTCTCAAATCCGTATCGATGAAGTATTAGATTTGGGGAAATAATTTTCCATGATATACTGTATGTATTATCAGTTATAATTATTTTTAATTATATGGCAAAAGGAAACAATTCTCAAAAGAAAGAAACGAAAAAACCAAAAGCAGCAAAAAAATAATCCGCCCCAACAAGGGCGGATTATTTTTTTGCTGCGACCACTGGTAACCTGTCACCCATGGGAACAAATATCAATGCAAGTGAATTCACACAATACCGTGTATTTTTGTCAGTCATATATTCTCCATTAAACGCGTGTCCCAAATGTCCATCTCAATAATTACACCGTATCTCTGTACGCACACCATCACTATCTAGTATTCGTTTTACTGATCCAGAAATTTCATCATCAAATGCCGGCCATCCACACCGAGCATCAAACTTGCTTTCTGATATATACAACGGACTATTACACTGCGCACATATATACGTCCCCTGTTCAAAATGATTATCATACACACCAGAAAAAGGTATTTCAGTGCCACTATGTATTAAAACATTTTCTTGTTCTAGAGTAAGAGGGTTCATAAACTATAATAAGGTAAAATCTTTATATTCCTCAAAATGAATATCAAGTTCCTTGGAAACGAGTTTTATCTGCTGTGGTGTAAACGAATAAAAAGTACTCGAAGTATTTTTATCACACAAATCATCTATGTTATTTTTCTGATGAACTTTTTCGCCAAATTTATCTGCGAACTGTTCTACCACATTTACCATTTCATCCCTGTCAGTAACCTGTACTACAGTACCGATTATTTGTACTCCTGTTTTATCGTCAGGATACGTTGCCCCATGGTCATAGATACATACAGACATGACTGGTTGTGATAGAAAGGCTTGCGAGTGAACACTATTCGTACGGCTTTTCCAGTACATCTTGTTATCGTAAACAATATACCAAAATGTAAATGCCCTGGGTTCGCCATTACTCACACACGCACCCACAGCCATAAAATGGTTGTTGATAAAATCTCTGCAAAATATGGTAACGTCTTGATTCATAACCTTACTATATCATAATAAAAACCAAAACAAAAAACCTATACGGTTTCTGTTCAATTTTTTTATTTTTTAAAGTAAAATCTTTTATATTCAATATCTTTATTTTCTGAATATTCTACAAGTGCAATATGAGATATGACTATTTCTTCATAAAACTTAATAGATTTTAAATAATCCATACCTATTTTATATCCTTCTTCTGTTAAGTCACCATAAGCAACAGTAATATGAGGCACGTAGTCTATAATACGTGACCACCATGTATCATACTTATCTGTAATTAAACTGGCTGTATCTTTGAACAAGTTCATAAGTCTTTCGTTCATTTTTACATCAATCCAAAGTACATAAGGTGTTAAAACTCCTTCTTTAGCACCTGCCCAGTTAGAAATACCATCAAAATTTTCTATGATGATTGTGAATTTTTCTTGCTTATTAACTAATTCTTGAAAGCTTTCTTCCATTTCTTGTTGTTTGTCTGAAGAAACAATAATACCACTTCCAATTGTTACATGAGGTTCCCATGAATTTAAACATTTATTTGAACCTGTTAATTCAAAAAGTTTTTGTTGAATATTTCTAACTTTTATAAAAGATTCACCTTCTAAATAACAAACAATTTGATATCCTTTTTCATTTTCTTTAAACATGTTTGATAAAAAAATTATATTAATATATCCTTTCTCCCAAACAACGGCTCACTTGGTTTTTCTCGTTTGAGAATTAATTCTTTCATTTTTTCTGAAGTCACCGGCATGATCGGTTGCAATAATACTGATATACGAGCCAATCCTGTGATGCAATGATGTACATCTGCGCGTGCTCCGTCTGGATCGGTCTTGAACTTTTTAAACGGCTGCGTGTCAGTAATATATTTATCAAGATCAGCAATCTCGCCCCACAGGTCAGCTGTAACCGCAGCATAATCATATTGAGTATATGCAGGGTGGGCAATATCTGCAAATACAGGAAATACAATATCCGTTATATCGACATCATAATTCTGCGCCATTGTCAGTACGCGTGAGAGCAAGTTCCCCAATCCGTTTACTAGATTTGCCTGATAACTTGCTGCGAATCGTTCCATCGTAAAAGGCGAATCTTCCCATAGGGAAACATCTTTACAAACAAACAATCGAAGAGCTTCTACATCATACTGTGAAACAATTTGTTCTGGAGTTACCACATTACCAATTGATTTTGACATCTTAATCCCTCCTTCTCCATTAAAGAAACCGTTAATAATAACATGTGAACTACAAGGAATATTTGCAGCCATGAGCATTGCTTGCCACATTGCTGATTGTTGACGTAGATTATCCTTGCCACAATACTGTATTGGATTACCATTAATCCAAAAATCACTAAAGTTTTTATTATCTTCATTCCAACCCAGTGTAGAAATATAATTTACCAATGCATCAAACCATACATACATAACCTGACTATCATCTCCTGGAACAGGTATTCCCCATGGCATTTTACTGGATAGGCGTGATATAGAAAAATCTTGCAACCCTCGCTCTACGAAACTTTTAATTTCATGCATACGAAACGCAGGTAATACAAAATCAGGACGACTCGTATATAAATCAAGTAATGGTTTTTCAAAAGCACTAAACTTGAAAAAATAATTTTCTTCATCAATGAGCTCAATTTCATAGGTCGGATGAATAGGACACTGTCCATCTACCAATTCTGAATCTGTTTTTTCAAGTTCACATCCAACACAATATTTAATAGTATATTGTTTTTTATAAATATATCCGTTTTGCTCTACGAGTTTCCAGAACTGCTGCGCTGCTGCGATATGATTCGAATCGGTAGTGCGAATAAAGTGAATATCATCTGAAATATGTAACATACTGGTCAATTCACGAAAATTTTGAGAATGACGATCAACATAGTCTTGTACTGGTTCGCCTAACTTTTCAGCATCAGACCAGAGCTTTTGCCCATGTTCATCAGTTCCAGTATTAAAAAACACCTCATATCCCATCAGTTTTTTATATCGAGCTAATATATCAGCACGGATCAGTTCCATAGCAAATCCTACATGAGGTGCTGCATTTACGTACGGCAATGTGGTGGTAATGTATTGGTATTTCTGTGTCATATAGAGAGACTATAGCATAAATAGAACGTTTTTAAAACAAAAATAAGCCGTTTCCTTGCGGAAACGGCTTATCAATATTCATTTGAAAATTAGATCTGCAAATAAGAAAAAATACACAATGTTATTATCGACAGAGTATATAGAACATACAATACTTCATTAAAAATATCTTTTTTATAAGAATCCATTAAATAAACAGTAAAAACTAATAAGACTGCAATTAGTCCGGTAGAATGATTTGCTATTGGCGCAAGTGTTTGACTCAGAGGTAATGAATCAATAACCGACAAACAAACAAGACATAAAGTTACTACATTAATTATTTTGACGAAAAGATAGAGGGACTCATGTTCAATAAAAAATACATTAATAAAAAGCAATACTACACTAATCAATACCCCTAGGTACCACCACGAGATAGTCTTTTCTCTATCTTGTTCAATAGTAGAAATCATCACATCTCCTTCCCTTAAAATAACCGAAACTATTTTATTTTTTGGTGTGAAGTGTAAAATAAAATTAGAATAAGTTCCTTTGATTATACTATCTGATAATTTAATTTCAGATGTTTTCAGTAATTCACTGATTTGTTGTAATGAGAGTTCGGGAACATTAGTCTCGAATGTTAGTGATATTTGTCTTACACAAGTATCTTCTGATTGTTTTTTAACACTACCATCTTTATATACATTATAGAGGGTTGATTTTTGTGCTTGCAAACTTGTTACAAACACTGAAAAAATTAAGATTAAATGTTTCATATTAAAAATATTTTATTGGTTAAGAAATTTAATAACTATTATACATGAATTCATACTTTTGTCAATTTAATCACTGGAAAGTTCAATCACAAAAAACGCGGGAAAGCGAAGCTTTCCCGCGTTTTTTGTTGTTACTTACCTTGTTTATACTTGTTTTTCTTATTCAACAATCCCAATATGTGTTTTTTTCTGATCAATAAGTTCCATAACGAGAACTGCACAAGGAATCGAAAGGAGTACCCCCAATACACCCGCCAACATCGCCCATGAAACAACCGAAATTAACATAACCACAATAGGAATACCCACGGTTTTCCGTATAATCAGTGGCTGTATCATGTATACCTCGATATAGTGAATAATCATATACACAACAACAACCCAAAACGCCAGTGCATACCCACCAGATAAAAATCCAATCAACATCCCTGGAATAGTTCCGAGCAATGTCCCAAAAGGCAATAAATCAAATACTGCAACAGAAACAGCTAATACCAATGCATACGGAACACTCAATATCATAAGCCCAAAATATGTCAGTACTCCGACAATAAGTGCGGCAATAACCTGTCCCCCAAACCAGTCACCTATTTTCTTCTCTGTACGTTGCCAAATACTTATGACGTCTTCTTCGTATTTTTGTGGAGTAACCACACGCAAAAATTGATCTACTCCTTTTTCTTGGATTGCTAAATAAAATGATAATATAAACAATAGTGATGCATCAAAGAAAACCTGAAACGCACTCCCCACGCCACTACTGGTCAAAAATTCCCAAACGTTTTGCAAGATAATACCAGGATTCGATGATCCAGTAAATTTTTGTAATGCAAGTTCTGAAAATCCAAATCGATTAATCGAAGTAACCCCACGTGCCAGATCAGACCCCTTGGGTAATAATGCAATCAGATCATTAAGTTCTGAGGCAAACACCGGAACCAATAATGCAAACATCCCCACGACAATACCAATAATAACCAGGAATAAAAATGGAACAGAAACATATCGTGATATACGGATTTTTTGGAGACCCCTGACAGCAGGTTCAATAAACGATGCTACGACAACTGATGCCAGCACAACCAGAATAATATGCTTTAATGTCCAAGTAATCATTACTAATACCAAAATCCCTAATATTTTCAAGAGTGATTTTGTAGAGATATCGACTGATACAGGTGTATTCATATGGTCAGTATACAAGATTTCAAGTAAACAGCAACACATATAATAAAGAGAGGTACGGCTCGCCGTACCTCTCTTTATTATATGTGTTAGCCTTAATCTATATCAGACTTTTGTTAATAATTTCTTGTAGTTTTATATTGTCTATTTTTGGTCCCACAACAGAAATATTTAATTTGTTTTTCATAAATATTTTCTTTGCAATTTTTTGTAAATCTTTTACTGTTATCTTGTTTATTTTCTTGAGAGAGACTTCTATTGATTCAAGTGGTTTATTGTACACCACCTGTCCCCCATAATACATTGCCCAACTATCTGATGATTCCAATCCCAGTACTATTCGTCCACGTATCATATCACGAACTTTTTGGAGTTCCTTGTCACTTACCAGTTCATCGACTAGTTTTTTACATTCATCCAGAATAACTGAAACTACTTCGTAAATACGAGCATTCGTTACTCCTGCACTGATTTTGAAAATCCCTGTATCGGTAGACGCATTGTGACGTGATCCGACATAATAACACACGCCCATATCTTCGCGGAGCTTCTGGAACAATCGCGACGACATACCAGAACCCAGAACCTGCGCAATAAGTGACGCAACATGATTATCATCATGGTACATATCGTACCCACGGAACCCTATTGCAAGATGTGTCTGCTGAGTTTCTTTGGTGTGTATCATAATCCCTGTATCTGTTTGTGTATCTTTTGTTTTTTTCTTGGTCTTTGGTTTTTTTGTACCTATTTCAGAAAACATCTTTTTTACAAGACTTGCAACACTATGTTCAATACCACCCGCAATCACAATAATCGTGTTAGAGGCCGTGTAATGATCACGATGATAATCTACAAAGTTTTTCCGTGTCATTGATTTCACTGTTGCTATATCGCCCGCAATACTCCACCCTGCAGGTTGATCACCGTATAATAATTTCATCAGGTTTTCATCTGCTATTTCTTCAGGTAAATCTGCATACATGTTAATTTCCTCGACAATTACTCCTTTTTCTTTTTCTATTTCTGCTACAGGAAAGGTAGAGTTTTGATATACATCCGCTACAATATCTAAAATTTGATTCATGTGTCGCACATCCGCTTTTGCATAATATCCTGTGTATTCTGTACCAGTAAACGCATTAGCACTCGCACCCAAACTGTCCAGTTCGTACGTAATGTCGAGCGCTGTTGGACGCTTTATTGTTCCCTTGAAACACATATGCTCTAAAAAGTGTGATAATCCTGAAATATTTTTTGTTTCGTATTTTGATCCTGCGGCAACTAATACCAGCACAGTAGCTGTTTGATTCCCTACCATAGGTACCGTAACAATACGGAGCCCGTTAGATAATGTCGTGAGTTTCGGTTTCATATGGAAATAGTGTAGCACAAAATATGAGTATAAAAAATCACATATATAAAATCCGTCAATATATACCCAACATCTTAAAAGGTTATACTGTGTCCATGAAAAAGACAGCACAAAAAACAGTAAAACATAAAAAATACATTTTCGTGGTTGGTGGAGTAATGTCATCAGTCGGCAAGGGTATTGCATCTGCATCTATCGGTCGTATTCTCCTGAATGCTGGGTATACTGTGGATGCAATAAAAATAGATCCCTATATCAACGTAGACGCAGGAACCATGAACCCAACCGAACACGGTGAGGTATTCGTAACCTATGATGGTGATGAAACCGATCAAGATATTGGTAACTACGAACGATTTCTGAATCGTGATATAGGACGTGATAACTATATGACCACTGGACGTGTATATCATTCAGTTATTAATGATGAACGTTCACTGAAATATGGTGGTAAATGTGTTCAAGTGGTTCCCCATGTACCCATGGAGGTTATTCGTCGTATCAAATACGCACAACAACAATCAAACACGGAAATCATGATGATCGAAGTAGGAGGTACTATAGGCGAATACGAAAATATTTTGTTTATGGAAGCTATCCGTATGATGAAACAACAATCCCCAGCTGATGTAATCACCGTGATGTTATCATATGTACCTATCCCATCAAAGGTAGGTGAAATGAAAACAAAACCAACACAACATGCCGTGAGATTGCTCAACAGTACGGGAATATTCCCTGAATTTTTATTATGTCGTGCAACTGAACCACTGGATCATGTACGCAAAGAAAAACTATCACTGTTTTGTAATGTTATATCTGAACATATTATCTCTGCTCCTGATGTACACAGTATTTATACCATCCCAGATAATTTTGAAAAACAGGGATTAGGTAAAAAAATTATTAGTGCTCTACGTCTACCAGAAAAAAGTAGTAACAACACGATAAAAAAATCTTGGCAGAGTTTTATACACAGTACCGAAAAAGCAAAAAATGAAATCCATATCGGACTCGTCGGAAAATATTTCGAAAGTGGGAGTTTTACACTTGCAGATTCATATATTTCTGTTATTGAAGCATTAAAATATTCTTGTTATCAACTGGGTAAAAAACCAGTACTCTCATGGATCAATGCCGAAGAATTTGAAAAAAATCCATCAAAATTAAAAACATTAAAACAATATGATGGTATTTTAGTTCCTGGGGGATTCGGTACTCGTGGTGTCGAGGGTATCATCACAGCAATAGCATATGTTCGTAAAAATAAAATCCCCTATTTAGGTATTTGTTATGGTATGCAACTGGCAGCTATCGAATATGCCCGAAGTGTTGCAAAATTATCTGATGCACACACAACAGAAGTATCTCCAAAAACAAAAAATCCGATTATCCATATCATGCCAGAACAGATTAAAAATATAGACATCGGAAAATATGGTGGAAACATGCGTCTGGGAGACTATATAACACATACAAAAAAAGATTCATTATTACAAAATATTTATGGATCAAGTAGTATCACTGAACGACATCGTCATCGATACGAATTTAATAATGACTATCAGGATATATTATCAAAAAAAGGGTTGGTATTTTCAGGATTATCTCCTGATGGACACCTGGTAGAATCTATTGAACTACCTACATCTGTCCATCCATTTTTCGTTGGTGTACAATATCATCCAGAATTTCTGGCCCGTCCATTGTCCCCTCATCCATTATTCACTGCATTTATCAAAGCGAGTAGTAAGAAAAAGTAATATAAAAAATAATGGCAAATAAAAAACAATTCTTTAGAGAATTGTTTTTTATTTGCCATTATTTTTTCAATGGAATTACTTTTGCAAGTTCAGCACGAGCTGCCTCCATAGTTGTTTTAAATGTTGTCTGAGCAGTCTCTACTGCAGTTTTTCGTTTTGTAATTAATGCTTCAACGGCTGTTTTCATAGCAGGATCAACAGCTGGTTTCACTGGTGCTGGATATTGTGCACGTAATGCATCCATAGCAGCATCAAAAGTTGTTTTTACTGTTTTACTATCTACACCTGCTGTACAGTCTGTTTTTGCCTTGGCAAGAATTGTATCACGTGCAGTATCCATAGCAGTACGTGCAGCATCTACAGATGCCTTACGTGTAGTGTTTAATGCATCCATACCTGTACGGAATTCTGTTACTGCAGTATCAATAGCAGTTCGACGTGCAGTTACTGCAGTATCTACAGCAGTTTTAAATACTGCTAAAGCTGCTTTTTCTGCATCAGTAGTTGCCTTGATACCAAATTCTTTGAACTTGTCTTCTCTTTTTGTATCCCAGCCATCACGTGTTTCAGATCGTTTCATGTCACGATCACTTCGTTTTGAAACAAGTTTTTCTGCATGGTCTTCACGACGTGCAAGAATATTTTTTTCATGTTCATCAAATTTCTGATTTATGTTTCCAGATTTTTGATCAATATTTTTACAGAAATCTGTTCCAGATTTTTCTTTCTTGAACATTTTTAATATTCCCCCACGTTCTGATTCACGAGACATACGCGCAGCAGTATCTGATCGTCCAGAATTATTATCTGATTCTGCAAAAACAGCAATAGGCATAATAAATGTGGACATAAGGAGCATTGCAGCCCCCTGTTGTAATAATGTTTTTTTCATAGTTTTAATGTATTAAGTGTTTAAATGACCGAATAATATCGGTAGATATAGTATAGCACAATGGCAAATTTTCGGTAGGAAAATAGATACTAAAAAGCCTTGTGTATTGTATATACACAAGGCTTTTTTATGGTTTATGTAATTATTTTTCTAACATGGAGCAATTGCTTTGAAAAAAGATTTAAAAAATTTAAAAAATGTATTACTATAATAAAATAAAATAAAGAAAAATAAGTTGATACATAAAAACATTAATAGATAGCTACCAAATATTTTTACCATTACTAATAATATATATTTATTTGAATTTAATAGATCAAAATTAGACCAAATACATATCATACCCACTATACAGTAAATACCAATTCCCCATTTAAGCTCTCGTATATGTTCTATCACTTGCCCAAAAGAAGAGTAGCTGGAGATTAAAATACATATAGTAATTATCGTATAGATAATTGCACAAATAAAAATAATAATCCAATTACAATTATCATAGTTTTTAAATGAAGATACGACGGAACTTTTTATGAGTAATTCTTTTCCTTGTAAGAAAATAATCCTCATAGAATCTGTCCCAATATAATTAAAACTTGGAAATAGATAATTAGTATTACTCATCGTCATTTTTTCTTTTCTAATATCGGTGTGTTTATTATAGGTATATACCCCTCCATTTTTATATAAAGCGTTTAAACTAGATGTAGGAATTGACCCTCCACCAAACAGATTATATGGGTCACGTATCCTGTCTACAATCTGCACCTGATCTACGAGCTTGGTTTCTCGCTGTATGCCGTTTTGGTCAACAAGTGTCTCGTAGAGAGGTGCTCCAACCTCTATATAATACAAATTGTCTATTAATCGCGCTGTGTAGCTAATATTAAGACTATCTGCGCGTAAATCTCTCCTGCATGCATTTTCTGCGTGTAGGAAACTGAAACAAGTAAAATACATTACTAAAGTAATAGCTAATTTTTTCATTATGAAATGATTTTGATTTTTAAAAAATATTTAATTAATTAATATCACAAAATTAATATTTAGTCAAACAAAAAAACTGGCCTATACCAGTCTTTTGTTTATATATCCAACCAATTCTGAAATTGCAATTCTTTGTTGTTCTCCTGTATCGCGATCACGGATGGTTACGGTATCGAGTAGACTAGGGTCTGTATTATCCCCTGTTCCTGTTGTATCGAAATCTACCACGATACACCACGGTGTTCCGATTTCATCCTGACGACGATAGCGTTTCCCAACATTACCATTATCAT
>CAZGCO010000007.1:7265-13561 GCA_964524475.1 uncultured Candidatus Saccharibacteria bacterium | reverse complement strand
TAAGTATGATACGAATAGCCTTTGTCGTTGTCTTCACACATTGGCGTGCTCCAAATTGCCGTTGCACCTAATTCTTTGATGTAATCCAAATTATTGATGATGCCTTGAATATCGCCACCATGTCTTCCACCTGGTAAACTTCTGTTGGCTTTTTCTTGTAATTCTGGACGGTTTTTTAATAACGGCGAAACACAAGCCTTGATCGGAGCCATACTTGGTTTAAATGCGAGATAACTACGCACCTCACCACCTTGTTCGTCTTCACGATATGCACTGGTCAGTAATGCGAGCACTGTTCGTTCTACACCAAACGATGGTTCGATACAATGCGGAATAAACTTTTCATTATTCTCTGTATCGAAATATTCAAGTTTCGCACCACTGGCATCTGTATGAGCTCGTAAATCAAAATCAGTTCGATATGCTAATCCATATAATTCTTTGCGACCAAAAGGAAAATCAAATTCAAAATCAATCGTGGCTTTAGAATAATGAGCCAAGTCGTCTCCTGTTACCTGCAATTCGTGGACTCGATCACTATCGATACCAATACTTTTAATCCAATCCCACATATCTTTGCGGAGGTTTTCGAATTCTGTTTCCCAATTATTTTCTCTCACAAAATATTCGATTTCCATTTGTTCAAATTCACGAACACGGAAAATAAAGTCCTTTGGTGTGATTTCATTACGGAAGGCTTTACCAATCTGTGCCATACCGAACGGCAGTTTCGGAGCATAGCTATCAACAATATTTTTAAAGTTTACGAACATTCCCTGCGCTGTCTCTGGTCGGAAATATGCAATTGAAGCACTATCCTCTGAAGATCCAACTTGAGTTTTAAACATCATATTGAATCTTTTTGATTGAGACCAATTTAAAGCATCACAATTCGGACATTTTACTTTACTAAATTCTAAAAAGACTTTAGGAAAAAGTCCGACAAATCCAAAATTATTTTTAATATTTTGTTCGTGTTGAAGAGTTAATTCATTTACTGCACTTGAACCACCTTCTTGAAGTTCTTTTTTATAAATATCTTTAATTTTATTAAGACTATCTGCATTATTATATGTGTTTTCAACAAAGTTTTTATATTGTATATGGTCTTTAATTAAGACATCTGTCCTTTCTCTTTTATTACAATTTAAACACTCAATCATCGGGTCAGTAAAAGTCCCCACATGTCCTGATGTTTCCCAGACTTTTGGATTCATGATAAGCGCTGCGTCTACTTCGTACATATCATCACGACTGGCGATAAACTTGTTACGCCAAGAGTTTTTAATATTGTTTTTCAGAGCAACACCCAATGGTCCAAAGTCCCACGTACCAGCGAGACCCCCATAAATTTCTGAACCTTGGAAAATAAACCCACGGCGTTTACACAGGGATACTATTTTTTCCATCAATTCTGGGTCGGCGTTTTTTGGAGTGTTTTCTAACATAATATGTCTACCATATCATAAAAACCTAAAACATAAAAGTCATCCGCCTAGGGCGGATGACTTTTATGTTTTAGGTTTTATTGCACTTCACCCCTGATATCTTTTTCGCCCGATAACCGTGTAGTTACCGGAGAACGAACAACAGTAACAAGAGAACCCGTATCAATATCTCTACCCGATAACGTTGCCGCACCAGTAATATCAATAACACTACCACGTTGATTTGCTGATGGTTTTACACCGATTTGGAAATTTACTTGATATGGTTCAGTCGTATATCCTGTGCGTGCAGGTACCGGACCGATATTCCAAGTAACTGATCTGTTTACTGCATTATAGGCAACACTATTATTTGCCGACTGTGGACTGATAGCTGATTTCCATATTGCCCAAGGAGGTAATGTCATAGCTATCTTTGCCTGATCTAATACCGATGTTGTATTGGTAACCTTCCATATCACGGTATAGGTCGTTTCTTGTTCTACCGTCGGCGGTATGGTTCCTGTGTTTTTAAACGGTCCTTTGGTATATGTTGCGCTTGTTATCAGATTTGCCTGTGTTGCAACTAACAATCGTTCGCGCGCGACATTTGCTATACGGAGCTCTTCGCCATTTTGACCCAATCCCTCGACACTGATTACCATATCAATAAATGGTTTTGCTGCATCAACCGTTGTTACTGTATCTAATTTTGGAATAATCGACTGAAGATTAAAATTAATTTCTCCAGTAGCTCCTGCTATAACCTGAGTCAGTTGTGGGTCTTGTAATCCTGTCCACGTAATCGTATTGGTACTACTGTCGAAAAATCCATTACCTGGAAAAACAGCTTTTGGATTAAGTGCTGCACCTGATAATGCAACATGAATCTTTACATTCGATACAGGTGTTTGTAATGTGTTTTTCCATGCCAGTTTTATATCAGTATCAGTACCTGCTGGTATGATATATGCATCCCCTGATTTTTGTCCACCTGATACCATACCAACTGCCAAAAACGGTTCACGTATAGTTGTTGTTACCGGAACAATACTATAGATACTACCAAAACCACGATCGTTCGTTACATGTTCGCTCCCAATAGTTCCTATAAATACTTTTCCTTCATCTAATATCCCTGACAATACTCCACGTATCGTTATCTTTTTTTCTTCTCCTGGACGTAGATTACCAAGTTTCCAAATACCAGAACCAATAGTTGGTTTTGGATCTGCACTGATAAATTGAAACCCTGGCGGATAATCCATATGAAACACAGATACCGGACTAACGGTTTTCAAGTTTGATGCATAGATAACATCCATAGTAATTTCCTGACGATCAAATGATGTTTCAGGTGTTGTAATTTGTAATCGCACAGGTGATGAACGGAGTAAAACATCATGACTGCCAGTAGAGGTAAATAATATATTTGACCCAGCAACACGGTATGCAAGCGATGCATCCAACCGTCGCGATGAATTTGCTACCCCATAGAGCTCCAGAGAAAATGGAACCTCGACAGCCTGACCCGGTTCAATAATACCTATTGTTTTTTCTTGACTATATCCATCAACACTACCTGTAACCATCGGATATACCAAAGAAAGTTTTGCAAGTTCTAAATTAACCTTGTTTTTGTTCGTAATCGTTACGGTCACCGGAAATGTTTCTCCACCGTCAACAGTGTTTTTTGCATCCACGGTCACGATGACATTTTTTTCAGAAATTTTATTCGGGTCAAGAAAAAATGATACACCAAACACGATACCACCCAGGATAAAAAATAAAAATGCAATTACAAAAAATGATCGGTATCCATTACCAGATTTTTTTATTGTTGGTGATGGAGACACAGGAACACGAGGTGTCGTAGTCCATGTATCAGCAACATCCGGGGTACGAACACGGTGAATAAGCGAACGTTCATCTGATTTTTTTTGACCTGATGCTAAATCATTTTCAATTTTTCGTAAATGTTCAAAAGCCATATACAACAGTATACCATAAAATAAAACTATTTAATCAATTGTGATTCGTACATTGCTTTATTGATAAGTGTCACCAGATTACGGGATTCTTTTTCCAATAATACAAACATTTCAGGAGATGCATGACCAGATACATCTGCGTCTCCACGATCCCAGTACCCATAACAATCGAGTACCTGTATCATGCACCATATCTCGTACCCCTTGATAGATACAATATCTTCATAAGGAACGCGTAATATGTTTTCCATCAAATGAAATACTTCAGCGTTTGCTATTTCTCCTTTGTGGAGAATTTTAATCATCTGACACACACGGGCAATCACCGGTATAGCATCTGTCTGCCACAGGTGACATGATTCAATGGCTTCTAATCCAGTCACACGCCACAATCGCCCGTGAACGACTGATATTTTTACCAGACTATAGAGACTACTATGCATACGCATTTTTGACGTGATTTTACGATTTCCTGCGACACGTACCCAGATAATTCCATGAGTTTCAGAAACAATACGCAAGTCTAAATCCGCCTCGCCAACGGGAATACGTTCAATAATATATGCAGAGGTAGTATATACCTGATATGACATTCCCCCAGCATACCATGCCGAGTACAACAAAAAAAGCGATTCACCGAACCACTTTTTGCTTAGTCTTCAAATATTTCCCAATCAGAACTTGCCTTTTGAAAAATATCATTAAATAATCGATTTACATTTGTAAGCCGTAAAATATATAAATTATCTATTTTGTATTTAAAAAATAACCACAAAATAATATCTAAAAAACTCTTACAAGTAATTCGATCAATTCGATAATCAAGTTTCTCATCAGGCAATGAAAACATTCCTAATTTTTTACTATGAAAACTAGTTTTACGTTTATTACTTATATGAACTTTATCAGTAGGATCAACTGAATCATATTGATAATTTTTTATAAAATGCTGTACTTTTGGATATAAAAAAATAATTTGATACAGGTATAATAATAAAAAGTAAACAAACAAGACAATAAGTAATATAAATAAAATTGACTGATACTTCATTAGTATTTCCATGATTTTTAAAAATTTAATTTAATTAAAGTATCTACAAAAAACCACATTTGTCAATGTGGTTTTTTGTTTAATATCTATACTCGTTCTACCTTATCCAATCCCCCATTCCAAACTATACTTTCTGCTCCGACGGTCGTCATGAGCTCATTGTGAAGTACAGTATTGTCAGTAAACCACGCAGGCTGATTATCTATAACGGTTGCGATGATACGGTCTGTAGGAACCAGATTTGCGGTTTTACGCATATCTTGAACCTTGCGGATAATATCACGCATATCACCCTCGTCACGGAGATCAGGATTGATTTCTGTATCTAATACAACTTGAGATTGATTGAGAGAATCATCGGTAATAATTTCTTTTACATTGAGTTCGTCTTTGACAATATCCAGATATTCTTCGGATAGACTGTTACTTGAAATTGTTAAACTCGATAATGGTTGACGAACTTTGATATCTGCTTTTTGTCTGGCTTCCAATCCAAACGTTACAATATCACGAACGGTTTGCATATGTTCTAATACTTCACTCCAGTTAATATCTGCATTTTTACGATTTAGCCATACAGACAGATGTACTGATTCTGTATCTGAATCTTGTTTTACTTGTTGCCAAATTTCTTCTGCTATGAAAGGCGTAAATGGTGCCAGTACTCTGGCGAGATTTTTCAAAATAATACCAGTAGTATATAATGCCCGATTACGATCTTCTCTATCATTACTCTTGAACCGTTCTCGACTGCGGCGGATATACCATGTCGATAATTCGTTAATAAATTCACGGTTTTAAATAAAAAATCGACAAAATCAGTTTCATATATTTCTAAAGCTGGTGTTACGATATCATAGGTATCAAGTCCTGTTGTTACTGCGATTTCGAGTATATCAAATTTTGCAAGAATCCATCGATCTAATACCGTACTATTATCTCCGTACGGATTATACTGCTCAGCAAAATGACTATTATCACCCTTGTACATCTCATAAAAACTCACGACATTACGTAATGGATTGAAAACTTTTTTGTTTACTTCGTCCAGTGATTTTTCATCGTAGTTTTTCGTCTCTCCGGGATTGTTCACACTGTAAAACCAGAACCGTGCAACATCTGCTCCGAATTTCTGAAATACCTCCCATGGACTGACGATGTTGCCTTTTGATTTGGACATTTTTGTCCCATCAGTCGACATTAACAATCCCAGACAAATTACATTACGATAATTATTCGTAGGTGTGTCATTGAGGAGGTTTGCAATCGCATGCATCGTATAAAACCAACCACGCGTTTGATCTGCACCCTCGGCAATATAGTCCGCTGGTTGTGGTGTCCAGTTCATCTCATTATAGAGTACATGGTTTTGGACATACGGCATTGCCCCACTATCAAACCATACATCGATTATCTCATTGGTGCGTTGTAATGGTTCTCCATCTAGTTCAAGTCTAATATTATCAATATACGGCTTATGGAAATCCAGCTCATAGTGTTCGTTATGCGGTAAAGGTGAGAAATCTATTTCACGGATTTCTGCATTTCCCCACGGATATTCTGCTGGTTTATTTTTTAACAAGTCTTCATATCTGAATCCTGTTGCTACGAGATCAAGTCCACGAGCAGATGAATTGTGACAAACAATCAAAATATTTTTACCTGCATATTGTTGCTCAACATCAAACCAAAAATCTCCACATCGTGTTACGAGTTCTGAAAACGATTCTCCGTCTCCTGTTTTATACGCATATCGATTATCTGACGCATAACGAACAGAGAGATAATCATCTAAAAGATTTCATTGATATTCTCAACCGACTAGCC
>CAZGCO010000007.1:0-7234 GCA_964524475.1 uncultured Candidatus Saccharibacteria bacterium | reverse complement strand
TACTCGATTATCTGCGATTAATTCCCCCGTAAATCCGATAAATTCAGCAACTATTTGTGCGGTTTCTGTGGTACGTAATATTGGTGAATGAATAATAACATCAATATTTTTATTTTTAAGAAATTGTAAAGACTTAACTACTTGATGTTTTCCTGTTTCTGTTAGATGGTTTTCTGGATTACCCATAAAATCCCATGTGTGACTGATATTACTATCTGCCTCACCATGTCGCATTACAAAATACTTGTTCCCTGATTTTTTACTATATTTTTTAATATCTTCTATTCCACCGATTACAAGACGCTTGCTCCCATCTGCGTTTTCCCATATCGGCAATGGTGTTCCCCAATATCGTTCACGAGAAACCACCCAATCACGAACACCGTCGAGCCATTCTCCGAATCGTCCAGATTTAATATGATCTGGTTCCCAGTTTATATTTTCATTACTTGCAAGTAATTGCTCGCGTAATGCTGACATACGGAAATACCATGAACCCCGAGCATAATATAATAATGGTGTATTACATCGCCAGCAATGCGGATAACTGTGTGCATAGTTTTCTTTCCTTAGTAACAAGTTTCGCGCTGTGAGATCGTTGATAATATCAATTGCAAGTGTTGGCTTACCAGCTTCATCCAATTCTTTTACATAACGTCCTGATAATTTTAAATCTTCGGTATCACAACCTGCAATATAATTACCTTGTTCATTTACGATATGATATTTCGGCAAGTTATGTTTCGTAGCCAGTTCGAAATCGTCAGCCCCATACATCGGTGCAATATGCACGATACCTGTTCCATCGGTCGTGGTGACAAAGTCTGCTGCATACACCGTAAAAGCATTTCCGAGTTTCTCTCTCTGGTCTGCAGTCATCAAATCTGACATAAATGGATACAGTGGTTCGTATTTCATACCAACCATTTCAGATCCTGTATGTTCTGCGATAATTTTATGAAATGAATATTCTTCATTAAAAGATTTTTCTAATGCAGAATACCTCTCTTTTGATAGAACAAGAATTTCTTTTTCTGAAACAGAACTCTGTGGAAGGTTCTCCAAATTCAAAGGCTCTAGAGTAGGTTTAAGTTTTTTTATACATTCAACTTCTACATACAGAATATCACCACCCACTGCGAGCGCAATATTCCCAGGTAGTGTCCACGGTGTTGTCGTCCACGCCAAAAAATATGCATTTGGAAATCCTATAATAGGAAACTTTACATAGGCCGTCACATCCTTTACGTCTTGATATGCTCCTGGTTGAGACAGTTCATGACTTGAGAGAGCTGTTCCACAACGACTGCACCATGGGAGAATTTTAAAATCTTTGTATAATAAATCCGAGCCTCCTATGCTCCGTCCTCCGATTTTCTTAATTACACTCCAAACACCCTCGATATAATCGTTTTTATAGGTGATATACGGATTTTCCATATCGAGCCAAAACCCCATACGATCAGTAAGAGCTTCCCATTCGTCTTTGTAGGTCCAGACACTCTCGCGACATTTTTGATTAAACTCTGCTACACCATATTCTGCTATGGCTTGTTTGTTTTTTAATCCTAATTCCTTTTCTACTTGTAATTCTACGGGTAATCCATGAGTATCCCAACCAGCCTTTCTGTTTACATGAAATCCACGCATTGTTTTATAACGCGGAATAATGTCTTTGAAACTACGTGCTCCAACATGATGCACTCCTGGGCGACCGTTTGCTGTTGGTGGACCCTCGAAAAAGGTGTACTCACCCATTGGTGAATCTTTCTCAAGTGTTTTTTTAAAGATATTTTTTTCAGACCAAAACTGCAGGATTTTCTCCTCGCGTACTGCATTATCTAATGGTACCAATCCCGTAGGATCAGTGAATTTTTTAGTGTTTGTGTTCATATTGACAAAAGTGATTAAATATTGATAATGGTGAGTAAATAAAAAAATAACCATGGAATTATACGACTATTCTCAAACATTTGGTCCTCAAGAAATTACAGATTATTCTAAATATTTTGATAAAGCACAAATCAAGATACCAGAAATAAAAAAAGATTTTACTATTCATTTTACTTCTTGGGGTGATTATTTCACCGATATAGAAGTAGATGGAAAAACTATTTGGTCTGGTCGTCTGTCTAGACCCTGACTAAACATACTAAACAAAAGACCTCGTCCTCGCTCACGACTAAAAGTCATGATGCAAGGACGAGGTCTTTTTTATACAAAAGATTCGTGGTACCACCTTGGTTTGAGAGCATGGCGGGAAAAATTGCTATGCAATTTTTCCCGCCATGCTCTCACTCATTACAGCTATAACAGGCTTACCTGTCTGAATCTACTCCCTATAATAGGTTTCTCTCAGATGCTCCCCGATGATGAGTCGGATCAATGCAAGACACACACAGTATATAAAAAAAACAAAAAATTGCAAATGATGAATAATGTTTGTATACTATAGATAACATGACAGAAACATTATGGGATTTTATACAATGGTATGGAACGATTGCGGTGCTCGGTGCATTCGGACTGGCAGTGTTCAATGTAATCCCCTGGGCAGGGAGTGTTTTTATGATACTGAACCTCTCAGGTGCTGGTGCATTGTTCATATCAGGATTATTCAAACGCAATTGGTACACCGTGATATTTTATCTGATATGGGGCACCATTGCAGCGATACAGTATTTTAATATTTTCTAAAAATAAAATCCCTGTTACAGGGATTTTATTTTTACATAGTATCTGGTGCATTAATTGCCAGTAACTGCAGTCCATTTTTGAGAATAATTCGTACACTATCAGCCAGTGCAAGTCTATGTTCTGAGACAGAAATATTTTCAGTATCCATAATCTGATGACTACCATAGAATGAATTAAATGCTCGAGATAATTCTAAAAGATACGTCACAATATATTGCGGAGCATATTCTGTAATCGCCTGCTCTACCACATATTCATATTGAAGCATCACACGTTCAAGTGTTTCAATACTTGCCCCAGTATCATACACAGGCGTCAGGTTATTTGTTCGTCCTTTTTCAAGTAAGCTACAAATACGCGCATGAGTATATGCCAAGTACGGACCAGAGTCGCCTTCGAATGACAGTGATGTCTCTGGATCGAAATTGATATTACTGCCCGGTTTTGCACGGAGGATTGAAAACTTGATAGCAGCCAATGCGACTGATTGCATAACTGATTCAGAGATAGCTCGATCGCCTGACCGTGCCCGTACCTCGTCAGTAACCGTATCAATAATCTCTGTAGCCAGCGGTACCCCACCCAATCGTGAAGACATTTTTTGCCCGTTAAACGTCATACGTCCATGAGCGATATGACGACTGTTATCTGACCATTGTTTTTCTATCTGCTCTGCAGCGTCGAGAACGATTTGGAAATGCGGGATTTGTTCATGATCGGTTACGAACAGGGATATATCGGGATGATATTGCTCAAACTTGATCGATAATAATCCGATGTCTTTTGCTTCGTAGGTTGGGTTGCCTTGAGAATTGATAAACACTGCGGTGTTCAAATATTTTTTAGATTCATCTGGAATATAGACAATTGCCCCCTGGCTTTCTGTAAATACACTTGGGGTGTATTTTTTTACAATATCAAAACCAGTAACTCCTGCCTGACTCTCGTAAACAAAACTATCAAAACGAGAATCCAGTTTATCCATGATAGATTTGAAATAATTAATATTTATTTCTTTACAAGTATTATACAGATCAAGTTCTGGACTAGGAACATTACCAAACAAATTATCTGCAATTTGTTTTACACGAGTATGAATAGTTTCATCAGATTCGTATTTTTTTGTTCCCTCTACATAAGCTTGACCTAAAAAATTTATTTTATTAATTAAAAGATGTTCTGAATTTAAAAAGTCTACTCCACCAGTATTCATTAAATGCCAAATCGCTTTTGCAATACCCAGGGATATATCAGACGGAAACGTCATCGTGAAAACACTTGCCCCTGATGCGCGCATCATACGTGTGAGCGACTCTCCGATGGTATTGTTCATAAGGTGACCAATATGAAACGGTTTGAACAAGTTTGGAGATGAATGTTCTACGAGAATTGTTTTACCTGTATGAATATCACTGTTCCCAAAGGTCTCTGGTGTTCCAGTAATACGATCATGCAACTGCGTAAAGGCAGACTTGTCGAGCGTGATATTAATAAATCCAGGACCAGCAATAGTAACCATGAGGTCTGTTCCAATTTTTTCTAATTCCCCTACAATCATCTCTGCGGCTTCTCGCGGTCCGCCAGCTGGCGGATTGCCCAGTTGTTTCGCGCAAACCATAGCAACATTGGTTGCATAGTCGCCATGTGAAATATCTGCAGGATGTTCTACATTAAAATCCACCCCTGTAATACCGAGGTTTTGTAAAGCTTGTTCTATGAGATTATGGATTTCTTTGAATGTATTCATAAACATTATACTATCATTACCCTACCATAAATTGACCAATAAAAAAAGCCAAAGAATTTTCTTTGGCTTTTGATTGTATTCACAATGTAAATGTTTTAGCAACCTATTTGATTCCATATAACTGCTTTTTGTTTTCTTCTGAAAACTATATATTCAGAATCAAATTCATTTTTCTCATCTGCAAATACTGTAAGATTTGACAACCTTTCAAAATCTCTGACGTCAGGCAAGAATTTTACAAGATTTTCATCATTAGTATCTATTGCTGAATCACAAAATACTATGGTCATGTGAATCTCTGTACAATATTTTTCAAGTAATTCATAAATTTCTGCCCCACCAATAATCCACATCTTTTTTTCAGGATTCAATTTTGCGTATTGCAAAATATCGTCTACTGAATTAAAAACTAATACATCATCAGAAGTTGTATATTCTGGATCTCTGGTAACAATGCCATTTTTACGATTAGGTAAGGGTCTAAAATTTTCTGGAATAGTTTCCCAGGTTGGGCGACCCATAACAACAACACCTCCTGTTGTTAATTCTGCAAATCGTTTCATATCTGCAGATAATTTTTTCCATGGGAGATATCTACCATTGGATCCTGGTTTTTTATACCCAATTACTCCATCGATAGAAGCTGCTAAAATCATGTGTATATTATTCATAATAATTATTTAGTTGGTAAATTTACTGGATAGTATACATAAAACCACTAAAAAAGCCAGTTTGAATGCAAACTGGCTTTTTGTGATATCATAAAAAGATTATTTAATATCTATGAACATATTCAAGTTCAATATCTTCAATCTTTTTAGTAACTATTTCTAAAACTTCTTGTTCAATCACTTCGATAGGTCTATTTGCAAATATTCTTTGCCAACCAAACCTTTCACCTAACTGGTCATGGATCATAGCAACATGACGTGTTAATTCATCATCACTTTCATGCTTATGTCCTTTTTCAATTCCACTTGAAAATCGTTCTCCATGAAAAAGAAAACAAATATCAGGCTGTATGAGTTTTGAATTAATCTTTTCTAATAATTCTCCACTTACACCTGCGCCCATACCCCATGCAAGACTTGTACCTATATAATCCTCAGCAATAACATGAATACCTGCACTTAACTTTCTCTGTAGTTCTGGCTGGTAATCAATTCTATTTTGCGCTTGAATTAACTGAAATTCTCTAGGTGTTAGTTCATATGGATTACCATTTCTTAGATAATCATTAAGTATAGGGCCTGTTGGCTCTAAATTGTAATGAGCATATTTAACATATTCTGCTAGTATTCCAGATTTTTTGAGATTTTCTGTTAATTTGTCTTTTGATTGCAATGTTTTACCAAGATTGTTGACTCCGTAAAACGTTATAAATAATCCTTTATTCATGATTAAAATATTTAAATTTGTTTACAAAATTTACCTAAATCTATCACAAAACAAAGAAAAAGGCTAATGCGTATACGCACTAGCCCTTTATGGTACCACAAAAGTGGGTTTTAAATTTTAAACTGCAACGTCGCCTTTAATTGCTGGATGACATTGATAATTTTCAAGCGTAAAATCACCAAATGTAAAACCATCAATAATAGTAATACTAGGATTGAGCTTCATGGTTGGATACGGAAATGCAGTACGCGATAATTGTTCAACAACCTGATCAACATGATTACTGTAAATATGCAAGTCGCCATAATCATGAATAAATGTTCCAGGCTTACAATTCGTAACCTGCGCTACCATCATTAATAATAATGCATATGATGCAATATTAAATGGAACACCCAAGAATATGTCGCAACTGCGTTGATAGAGTTGTAAATCTAACTCATAAACAGGAGCACCGGCCAGATCCAGATCATCATCTGTCATGTCTTTTACAAAAGAAAAATCTTTTTCATTTTTCTTTGCCCAGTACTGCAATCGCTCATCTAAGGTTAGAAGTCTGGAATGAAACTGAAACAAACAATGACACGGTGGTAATCCTGATTTAATCATAAGTGGTACATCTCCAACATTCCATGCACTAACCAACATTCTACGGGATATTACTCCTGTTTCGTGCTGTTTTTTGATTTGCTCAACAACCTGACCTAATTGGTCAATAGTATAATGTTCGTACTGATCGTGAATCCATTCTTCTGGAGAACATTCTTTGTCTGCTGGATTTACTAATTTAGTATAACCCTTTTTAACAAGATTATACGCAGACCATTGTCTCCACTGTTTACCATAAACCGGACCTAAATCTCCCCATTGTTCAGCAAAACCAGGTTCATGTATAATTTTTTGATTAAAATCTGAAACTGACAAGTCTTCAAAGCTATCAGCTTCTAGTTGTGCAATTTCAGTCCCTGATACACTTGCATGATCTTGGCCTCTTGATCTCATAGTCTGATTATAATTTCTTAGTGGCCAATCATGCCAAATGGTTACCCCATTTTCCGCAAGATACTTCATGTTGGTTTCACCTCTTACTAACCAAATCAATTCGTGGATAACACTTTTTAAGTGAACTTTTTTAGTAGTTACTAATGGAAAACCATCGTCCAAATTAAATCTGGATTGATAACCATGAATACCAATAGTATCAGTACCTGTTCGATCAAATTTTGGTTTGCCGTATCTCAGAGTGTGCATAAGAGATTGCTCATACGCACAATCCTGTAGTGAATTTGGAATTCCAATAACATTTAAATGCCCATTTATTTGCTTAATTTTATTAGCTGCTTGATCTTTTAAAAGATATAAACTACATTCTTTTTGTCTTAAATCTTTTGT
>CAZGCO010000006.1:17975-41982 GCA_964524475.1 uncultured Candidatus Saccharibacteria bacterium | reverse complement strand
ACTGGGGACCTATTCCTCTTCAGGGAAGCGCTCTACCAACTGAGCTATCTCGGCAAGATTACAAGGAATAATTCCTTGTAAAAAGTCACACAAAATATAGCAAAAAAATGATAAAAATGCAAATTATTTCTTCATCATTTTTAGAAAAACCTCGTGAGGGATGTTGATTTTCCCGCGGTCTGCCATTTTCTTTTTTCCTTCTTTTTGTTTTTCACGCAATTTCATTTTACGGGTAATGTCTCCCCCATACATATGTTGGGTTACATCTTTACGAAATGCTTTGATTGTTTTTGATGCTACAATACGACCCAGTGTATAGCCCTGGATTTTCATTTCGAACATTTGTCGTGGCATAATAGTGTGTAGTTTTTCTACTGCTTCTTCGGCTTCTTCTACTGCACGTCTACGTGCAACTACACGAGTAAATGCAGGGACGATTTCTTCTGCGAGTAATATATCCAGTCGGGTTACGTCCGCAACACGCATTTCTGCCATATCATAGGCAATTGATGCATATCCTGATGTTGCTGATTTCAAATTATCAAAGAAATTTCGCATCAGTTCACGTAGTGGCATAAGTACATCAATTTTTGTTCGTTCGTCTCCGAAATTTTGCATGTCATTTACTTCACCTTCATGGTTATGAATCAGGCTGGATAATGCACCCAGGTATGCGTTCGGTGTCATGATATGAACCATAACCCATGGTTCATATACTTGCTTTACTTCGCCATCATTTGGGAATAAGTGTGGTGAATAAATAGTCTTTCGTTCATCATTTTTTAAAACAATTTCATAAGTAATAGATGGTTGGGTAACGATCAAATCCAGTGAAAATTCGCGATGTAATCGTTCGGTAATAATCTCCAAATGGAGCATACCAAGAAAACCACAACGAAATCCGCGTCCCAGTGCCCCACTTGTTTCTTCTTCATATGAAAATGCACTATCAGATAATCGTAATCGTGCGAGAGCATATTTTAAATCAGAAAAATAATCTTGAGATTCTGGGTATATAGATGCCCATACTACAGGACGTGGATGTTGATATCCTTCTACGGGCTGTATAGGAGCTTTTAAGAGGGATATAGTGTCCCCTACTGATGCAATCCCCGGTTGTTTGATTCCTGTTACAATATAGCCAATTTCTCCGGCATGCAGGCTATCACGTGCTACCTTGCCAGGACTGAATGTCCCTACCTCGAGAGCAAAGAATTTTTGATTTGCAACGGTAAACAACATCTGATCTCCCTTGGTAACCGTCCCCCCAAACATACGAACATAGACAATTACTCCTTGATGGTTCGAATATTCAAAATCAAATACCAATGCATGCACAGTATCCGCATCAGCGTAGGTATCTGTTTTTGGTGGAGGTATACGTTCGATAACAGCCTGTAATAATTCTGGTACTCCAGCACCTGTTTTGCCAGAAACTTCTAATACCGTTGATGGGTCACAGCCTAATACTCCAGCGATTTCCAGTTTTATTTCTTCGGGACGTGCTAGCGGTGAATCACATTTTGATACTGCAGGAATAATAACTAGTCCGGACTGTTTTGCCATTTCTAGTGTAGTTAATGTTTGTGCTTGAACACCCTGGGTTGCATCTACGAGAAGTATAGAACCTTCTACCGCCTTGAGCGCACGCGAAACTTCATATGAAAAATCTATGTGTCCAGGAGTATCAATAAGGTTCAAGTTATAATTATGATTATTATACTGATATTGCATGCGCACAGGCTGCATTTTGATTGTAATTCCTCGTTCACGTTCCAGTTCCATGGTATCTAGTATCTGATCCTGCATTTTTCTTTTTTCAATCGTATTAGTCGTCTCGAGCATACGGTCAGCTAATGTTGATTTTCCGTGATCAATATGGGCGATAATAGAGAAATTTCGTATATATTTCGGGTCAGGTTTCATGGTGACACTGTAGCATAAAATACGTAAAATAAAAAGACTGACATAATACCAGTCTTTTTATTTTACTTGTTTTTTTCTCATATATACTCCATATAACCATAATGCATTCCAAATATTACCCAAGGTAACTGCAACAGGAAGCATAATTAATGTTACGGTTGGTGTATAAATATGGGTAATATTTTGTAATACCCATATTATCTGGGTGTTTTTAGTTAATCGATATGATATATAGACCAAGGTAATCACGCCAATCTGGCTAACCAGGTTTATTACCAGTGGTGTCCGAGTGTTCCCTTGTGCATACCATGCACGAACCAGTACTGCAATACTGCTCTGCGCAGCTAATCCAATCATAAACACCATGAGCATCCATGCAATGAGGTTAATATCATTACTTGAAAAATTTTGATGTCCTAATAATAATGAAATGATAACATAACGTAATATACCTATGGCAATAAACGCAATACCACTGAGTAAGAGTATTTTTTTAATAATTGATCGAATAGTTTTTTGCATTTCATGTATATTTCCCTGTTGATACATTTTTACTAAAACAGGAAATGACACGGTGCCAAGTGTTGTACCGATAATGTTCACAGGAACATTAAAAATGTTGTTTGCAAATGTAAATAAACTAATAGCTCCTGTTCCAGACAATGATGCAACAGAAGTAATTACCAGGGTTGTAAAACTATTTAATGATAACCCTACAGTTCGTGGTAACGAGGTTTTTATAATACGAAAAATAGTTTGCCATTCTATTGCTAATGTAAACCGAGGAAGGATTTTTTCATATATCAAAAACGGAATCTGTATTCCCATGTGACATACTGCACCCAATATAACACCCAGTATAATACCGTGCATACCCCATAATGGATATCCAAAAATAATACCAAGTATAATACCTAGATTATATACTATGGGTGACAGACTGGTAATCCAAAACCGCTGGAACAACTGAGTTAAGCTAGCAAACATGTTCGAAACACCCATAAGAATCGGTTGCAGGAGTAATATTCTAGAAAGAATAACGAGTTGTGATTGACTGTCGAGAGAAAAACCAGGGACCAGTAATGGTACTAACCATGGCATAATAACCCATAATATTACTGAACATACTACTAGAAACATTAAAAGTACAGAAAAGATTTGTGATGCAGTTTTTTGCATTATCGTTTTTTCCTGGTCGGTTCCCTGTCCTAGCTTTTCAGATAATACGGGTAATACAATAGTTAGTGATGCCATCGTAGCAATAGAAACATAAAGAAAATCAGGTATTTTAAATGCTGCGTAATACAAATCCAGTTCATTTCCTGGACCTACAATACCTGCAAATAATCGGTCACGTACCAAACCTAATAATTGCCCACATAACACAAACAGCCCCATTACGAGGGCTGTTTGTGTCAGTCCAGAACTATCTGCACGAAATAGTTTTGTTAATCGTGAGATCATACTGGTATGAGTATATTATTTTTTAGTTGTTTTTGCAACAGGTGTTTCTGTTGCTGCTGTATCACTAGGAATAACGGTTCCTCGAATCTGATTAAGTACCTTATCAGTATTCTCATTATTTTTACGCAAGAAATCGATTACTTGATTTGCCTGTTCTGTTTGGCCAGATTTCTCTAAAGCAATAGCAAGATAGAAATATGCCTGTACGTATGATGGGTTTAAAACCAGTGTTTGATTTAATGCCAAAACAGAATCTAAATATTTCTTTTGAGAAAAAGATAACAATCCATATTCATAGTATAGTGCTGCGTTGTTTTGATCAAGAGATAATGCCTGACGTAATGCACTAAATGCACCATCAATATTTTTTGCGGCAATATTCATTTGGTATTTAATGATATATGCGTCACGAGTCGGTTGTTTTTCGATAGAAGCATTAATCATTTCAAGTGCTTTGTCGTTATTATTTTTTGCAATTTCAAGTTGTGCAAAATACAGGTCCATTGTAGTGTCTTTTGGATTTCTTTTTTGTGCTTCTGTATATGACGCAACTGCTTTGTCATATGCACCTGCGATACCCAGTCTTGTCATAAACCGGAAGATGTCTCCCTGATTAGTCCAGTTATCAGCGTCTTTATTGTTATATTTTAGGGCTGTATCAGCATAAGAAATAGCAATAGAAGCAAGTCTTTGTGCACTGGTAGATAAATCTTCTTTTGATAGTTTTTGTGTATCATTACTTGAAAGAAAAGTTTCCATGTTACCAATAGCAACCATAGATAATTTTCTGTTGTAGATATCATTATTAGACAAGATTAATGCTTGGTTTAATTTTGAAATTCCTTGCTCGTTGTTACCTCGACTAATTTCAATAACACCTTTTTGATATCTAGCGAGTGAAGTAAATTTTCGTACCATTGTATACATACCGAATATTGAAACAAGTACGATAATTACAATAGAAATGATTCCAAAAAAGCTCGCTCGAGGGTCTTTGAGGAAAGAAATTTTAATTTCTTGTCCATATTCATATGTGTATAATATTCCAAAAAAGCTTCCTATTATTATGGCAAGCATAATAAGTAGTGATGCTCCTATGGTATATACACAACCTAATATTGATAAGTAAATAATCAATAAGGTTAATGAAGTAATAAAGAAACGAGACATTGGGTGGTCAAACTGACGAGAAACAGTTTTTGCTACACTCGTAAAAAGACCTCCAAAGAATAACAACCATGCAAGAATTCCCAAAATACCTCCCAAAGCTATATAAGTAAAGAAAGTACTGTATCCTAATTGAAAATTTGCAGAACCATACTCTGTTCCAGATATATTTTGAGGTTTTACAAGTTCCCACATATTATTGAAACTGTTAGAACCTGTTCCTGTGGCAAAATTATGTACCAAAGAACTTCCTGTTACTTGAATATTTGTAATCAGTGATGGGCGAACTTCAAAATAATTTAGATTTTGGTGTTTTGAGATAATATTGTTTGTAAAACCACTAAACATTATTGCACAGATAGATATAATAAACAGAGCCAAGGTAAATCCTGGGAAACGAGTATCTTTTTTGTATGTTTTTGATGCTGGATCCCAATATGCAAAGATAAATATGTACAATGATAATACAAATGATAACATTGCGAGTATTATCCAAACAATTTTAACATTCATGGCTACTAGAATAATAGCTAGAATTATTCCGAGTACTCCCAAAGAAATTTTTATTTTCTTGCGCAAACTAATGAATTCAAGAGCTGAAACAATCAATAGTATTGCCCCACCGAAAAATATAGCTAAATCAGTCCATGATCCAATAAGTGTTGCTGTAGGAAAAGAATTAACTCCAAAAGATAGTAACTGAGGACCAAAAATAAAACGTAAAATATGGTATAGAGCAAAGATAATACTTGTTATAATAAACCCAAAATATACCCCAGAAACACGCTCAAAAGAATTTATAAAGCGTGATGACAAGAATACGGTAACTGCAAAAAGAATTATAAAAAATGAGGTGGTAATTTCTCCTGCATACCCGAATAGGCTATGCTGAATAAAACCAGAAAAGAAAGATGCTAGGATAGTAGTAATTACTACAGAAAATAATCCTATAAAAAAGTAATTTTTAGGAATACTAATTTCACCTCGCATCAGAACAGAAAAGGTATACAAAAGGAGTACTATTCCTATAAGAATAGTAACCAGGAGTGATTTTCCTGCTGATATAGTTACCCCAAAAATCGGGATAAATAAAACTGGTAATAATGTAAATGTTGCTAATAATAAAACATACCCCAATGTTTCTACATTCCAAGAAATACGGTGAGATATTCCTCGAATAGTCGAAGAAAATAAAGAACCTAATTTTTTAATCATACCCGTGTAGTATACCATTTTTTATCTGTATGAAAAGTTTTATATATGACAAAATATAGACACAATACACAAATACAAAAAGGGCAACACCTGTAGGTGTTGCCCTTTTTGTATTTGTGTATTGTTATTACTACCCTACCCCGTTTTATATTACGATATTAATAATTTTATTTGGAATATAAATAAACTTTTTGATTTCTGTACTATCTGTCCATTTTTGAATTTCTGGTAGTGCGAGTACCTGTTCCCGAACAGAATTTTCATCTAGATTTTTTTCGATTTCTATTTCACCACGGACTTTACCATTAATCTGAATACCCAGTGTTATCGTGTTTTCTATAATTAAAGACTCGTCGTATTCTGGCCACAGAGCATGGTGGATAGAACCTGTTTCTCCCAAGTATTCTTGCCAGATTTCCTCGGTAATATGAGGTGCAAATGGTGCAAGAATCTGCAAGAATTTTTTATAATCTGTCGTACTGATTTGATTACCCTGTTTTTCAATTTCATTTATCAAAATCATCATTGCAGATACCGCAGTATTGAAATTAAAATTCACAATATCTTCCGAAACTTTTTTGATTGTTTTGTGGAGTGATTTTAAAACGTCTATTGATGTTTCAGGAGATAGTGTTTCCCCTATTCGCCAAACTCGTTCTACGAATCGTCGTGAACCTACCATACCATCAACGCTCCATGGTTGACTGGCTTCGAATGGTCCCATAAACATTTCATAGATTCGCATGGTGTCTGCTCCGAATTGATGCACCATATCATCTGGATTAATAACATTGCCCCAGCGTTTTGACATTTTACGTCCATCTGATGCGAGAATCATCCCTTGGTTACGGAGTGCCGCAAATGGTTCATCAGTTTTAACATATCCCAAGTCGTGCAAGACCTTGTGCCAGAATCGTGAATAGAGTAAATGCCCTGTCGCATGTTCTGTACCACCGATATACATATTTACTCCTCCAGTTTCAGAAAACCAATAATCGAGCTCTGTGCTACTTGCAAATCTGTCTGTGTTTTTAGGGTCAATATAACGGAGGAAATACCACGATGACCCAGCCCATCCAGGCATAGTGTTCGTTTCATATCCTGCTGATACCCACTCTGGAACAGTTGCTAATGGTGACTGTCCGTCCCCTGCTGGTGCGTAACTATCTACATGTGGGAGTTCTAGTGGGAGGTTGTTTTCTGAGACTTCATTAATAATTCCATCTTTGTTTTGTAATGGTATCGGCTCACCCCAATATCGCTGACGAGCAAATATTGCATCACGGATATTGTAGGTTGTAGTACCGTTTTCATCTGTTTGTTTCCCAATCCAATTTTTCTGAATTTCTTTTATTGAATCTGACCAGTCGATTGTGTCGAGTCCTGCAAGTAATCTATCTGCATACGCAGTAATACGCATAAACCACTGTCGCATAGATTTTTTTACCACCTCGTGACCTCCGCGTTCTGAAACAGGGTTTCCATTTTCATCGTCTACGATTTCATCGTTGGCAAGTACTGTTCCAAGTTCCGGACACCAGTTTACCTCAGCGTACCCTTCGTATGCGAGACGATAATTCATGAGGATGTTTTGTTTTTCAAGTTCTGAAAGATTGTTCCATTCTGGATTTTCTCGTTCAAAAATTTCTACCAATTCTGATATTGGACGAGCTTTTTGTAATTGTGTATCATACCAACTATTATAAATCTGCAGAAATATCCATTGTGTCCATTGGTAATATTCTGGTCGGTGCGTTGCTACCATTCTGTCCCAGTCATATGAAAAACCAAGGATTGATAACTGTTCCTGATATCGTTTTACTAATTCTTCGGTAAATTCTGCAGGATTTTCACCTGTTGCGATAGCGTATTGTTCTGCAGGTAATCCGAAACTATCAAATCCCATCGGGTGTAATACATTGTATCCCTGCATACGTTTCATACGAGCAAATACATCAGATGCAATATATCCACGTGGATGCCCCACATGTAATCCCGCCCCAGACGGATATGGGAACATGTCCAGAACATAATATGGTTTTTTACCAAGTGAAACAGCCTCATCAGCTGACAAGGTTTTATATACATTATTTTGATTCCAATACTCTCGCCATTTGGATTCTATTGTTTTATGATCGTAGGGTTTCATAGGGTTTTAATTATCTTCAACTTCTCCTTCTTCAAGTCTAATTCTACGTTGTGCTAATATTTCATTTTCATATTTCCAATATAATGCACCTTGTACTAATCGTGAATAGCCAAGCAATTTTTGAGACAAAGGAGATAAAGAGTAAGTTTCATTATTATATTCAACCTTATGTTCACTTATAACTTTTGCCTTTATGTTTTCATCACGTGCAAAAATAATTTCAGACCCAATAGGTATTCCAACTTTTAAAAAATTAAACTTTGGGCGCAATTTTCTCGCATGCTCTAATGCTTCTTCTTCTTCTTTTGAATCTGTAATATCATTTATTGGTGTTATGTCTTTTCTTGCAAATAATTTTAATATAGAAATCACTCTCTCTGGATTTAGTTTAAAAAATTCTCTTCTTGGATTAATTCTCACATCTAAAAAAGCATCATGTAGTGCATCCTCAACCTCTCTCATATTTTCAACTTCAACTGCATAATAAACATCAAAAGGTAATGGTACTCCTGTTGGGCGACTTAATTCAGCAACTCTTTGCTCCAAAGGTAGACTTGTCATTCCTATTTTTATAAGATCTGGCATTGCTTCATTTGTTAAAATATAAACTATATTATTCATATCTTATATATACCACAAAACCCTCGAAAAATCGAGGGTTTTGGTTTTATTATTTTATATTACAAGCTGCGAACTTTGAATTATTACCGAACACACCGTCTGATTTAAGTCCTTTTGCTGTTTGAAAATCTTTGACGGCCTTTTGAGTTTTTAATCCAAATGATCCATCAATAGTACCTACTATATACCCTTGTCCGAATAGAAATTCTTGTAATGCACGCACCATGTCGCCTCGCATTCCACGGTTCATTTTAGAGAACTTGTTTCCTCGACAAAATGAAGGTTCTGTTTTTGTTGTATCATTACATTCACCAGTACTCACAAAACTTGCACCATCTGCATTCAACATACACATGTTACTGTAAGTTTTTAGGGTTGGAGGAAGTACTACCGTTGCACAAGGTTGCTCTGGATGTAATGGATTAGGACACTGATATTGATAATTACCACACACAGGTGCGTACTCCATGGTACACTTTTCAGGAACATCCAGACTGCTTGCGAACACATTACCTGATATAAATAGGCCGAGAATAATAATAGGGACGAATAAGATTTTTTTCATAAGTTACTAAGTATGTACTGGCTAATAATAATTGATAATACAACACCATACTAGTATACAACAAACCCTCGCAATAAGCGAGGGGGTTTTGTGTATGATTATTCTCTCTTGAAAACTGGGTTTTGTTTTGTGTCGATAACTCGGTCGAAACAATGTTTTCCTGCACTATAATCCCAAGGGTTTGTGAGATCTGTACTTGATGAAACAGGAATTGCTTTATCCATTGTTATATCTATCGGCATACTACCTCCTGAAAACCTTGTATAATAATTAGCTCGTTCTCTGCGTACAACAAATTTATTAGCGGTTGCAAGTTCGAAATCGCCGCAAACTTGATATTGTAATTTTTTATTATTAATCAGATTATAGGTATAGGTTTTACCACCTAAATATTGTGGGTCTCGTGGTTCTGTATAGTAATCAACTGTTTTTAATACTGAAAGTGTTTCAGGTAGTGTACCGTGTGATTGATACCAAGACGTAATCTGACCATTGATACTTTGTAAATCACTGATACGTTGTGTATCGTTATTGATACTGCGAGTAATGTTTGGTGTTCCCAGGTAACTAAAGGTTCCTACAATAGAAAATATTAATACAATTACTGCTCCTATACATGCCCCCAAAGATACCCAAGGTTTTGTTTTATCAGTACGCCCTAATTCATGACGGAAAAACAATACTGCATCAATACCTACTACCAGTACGATTCCAACCTTGATCAAAAATCGCGCAGTGATTTCCCCTGAGAAGAAATATCTGATCAGTACTGCAGCTGTAATAGCAAGTACGAGAAATCCGATAAACTGCCCAATCTGAAGCATCCAGATACGCACCCGAGATTCTGGACTGGTTAGTTTTTGTTTGTTGAGTTTAACAATACTCCATACCATGGCCAGAAATACTAATACTCCTGTAGTAAATATTCCCAGTGATCCGTAAATACTGTCGTAGCCCATGCCTCCAGAAATTTCAGGATATAGTATATTAATAAAAGCAAAAGAAAAAGATAGAAACGAAATAGCGACTACGAGATAGCTGATAATGTACCCTGTATAGGTAATAAATTCACGCGGTTGATTATGTTGCATAGTTTTATTATACGCTCTATTATGATATAATCAAACCATGAGAACTTCTCCTATTGAAAAAATAGCTATTCGTATGACGCGGTTTGTTGGGTCACCAGCATCGCTCGTTATTCATACCCTATTATTTACAGGGGCTTTTATATTGGTACTGTTCGGTATACCTATTGACCGAGTGTTGCTCGTGCTGACCACCATAGTATCACTAGAAGCCATCTATCTATCAATATTCATCCAGATGTCAGTAAACCGCAGTGAACGCCGCATTGCTCGTGTATCACGAGAGGTTCATGAAATTGCCGAAGACGTAGAAGGTATCGAGGCAGACGTTGCAGAAATCCAAGAAGACGTTGCAGGTATCGAAACAGACATTAATGAAATCCAAAGTGACGTAGAAAACATTGAAACAGATATCGATGAGATTCAGAAAGACATCGAGGAAATCGAGGAAAACGTAGATGAAATCGCCGAAGACGTAGAATAAAATAACAACAAGAGACGCACCCTGTAGGGTGCGTCTCTTGTTGTTATTTTATTAAATATTAAATATATTTAAATTATACAAATCATCATCGTTACTATTCTCATCACGATCTATTTCTGTTTGAGATCGATCATCCAAGTTCGCAACATCAGCGGATTCTCTTTCTGGTTCAGGATGAAAATCATTTTGAGCAACATCATGAACTGGTTCATGCGGTGTTACCGGTTGGAAAAAATCGATATTTTGTTCTATGGGTTTTTGAGAAATATCTGCGGTCGGAGCAGAAGAAACAATAGGTGTTTCCGATTGTGTAGATTGTAAGTATCGTTCCATTAAAACACTACTATTCATTCCTTGATTATTTTTCACAAGATTTAATATCATATCTAAATCTGCAGGTGAAAAGAAATCAATAACAATCTTGCCTCCTACGTCACGTTTTTCGATATGCACCCGTGTACCCAGACTCTCTGCGAATTTGTTTTCGTAATTTTGTATCGTTGGATCAATTTCTAATTCTTTTTTGCGAACTTTTTCTGCTGCTAGACTACGTGCAATACGTTCTGTTTCGCGAACAGATAATCTTTTGACCACTAACTCCTTGAATAACGTCATTTGTTCTGCTGGTTTATCAGTGAGCATCATCAGTGGTCGTGTATGTCCCTCGGTAATGCGTTTTTCTATGAGCGCCTGACGAATATCATCAGGTAATGCCAATAATCGGAGCGAGTTTGAAACATACTCACGTGATTTGCCCATTTTTTTACCAATTTCTGCATGATTAAAACCAAATTCTTTTGCAAGTTTTTCAAAAGCCATTGCACGGTCAATTGGATTCAGGTCTTCACGTTGCAGGTTTTCAATAATTGCAAGTTCCAGTTTTACTTTTGCATCTTCACTGTGCGCGCGAATAATAACTGGTACCTGCGGGAGTCCTGCAATACGTGATGCACGTAAACGTCGTTCCCCAGCAATTAATTCGTATTGTACCGATAGTCCTGATTCTGTTTCCATTTCACGGCGGGTCACAACCAATGGTTGGAGTACTCCGTACTGACGAATAGAGTCAGCCAGGTCGGCGAGTGCACGCTCGTCAAACTCACGACGTGGTTGATATGGATTGGGACTAATTTTTTCTGTCTCCACCCAAAAGATTGAATTATGATACGATTGCATATACGACTATTGTATCAGAAATTTGAAAAAAACAAATTTTTATGTTAGGATAAATTTGCATTAGCAGGATGTGGAACTATCATAAGATAGTTCCACATCCTGAACATAATGCCTCCATAGACATGAATTATTTTCATGTCTATGGAGTAATTTTGCCCGGATGGCGTAATTGGTAGCCGCGTTCGACTCAAAATCGAATTCCTTACGGAGTGAAGGTTCAAGTCCTTTTCCGGGCACATTTTTTAAAACCTGCACTTACTTGCAGGTTTTAAAATAAATATTTTTATGAAAAAAATCCTTATCATAACAGGACCTACTGCAACAGGTAAATCTGATCTCGCTGTAGAGACGGCTTTATGGTGCCAGAAAAACCTTGATATTACCTGTGAGATTATCTCTGCAGATTCTCGGCAGGTTTATACAGGACTCGACATTGGGAGTGCAAAAATCACAATGACAGAAATGCATGGAATTACTCATCATATGATCGATATAACAGATCCATCTAGCGAGGTTTTTAGTGTGGTTGATTTTCAGAATATGGCTCGGGAAAAAATGCGGAGCATTTTTTCCCGAGGTAATGTACCGATTGTCTGTGGTGGTACAGGGCTCTATATCGACGCACTAGTATATGATATAGATTATCCTGCGGTATTACCTGATACAAAACTACGCAGTGAATTAGCATTATTATCAATTGAACAATTACGCGAAAAATTACGATTACTCGACCCTGAAAAACTACTAACCATAGATCAATCTAATCCGCTGCGATTAATACGAGCCATAGAATTAGCATCTACCGATGAAATAGTTCCTGACCAATCAAATAAACAACTACTCTACCCTACACTCTGGATTGGATTACAATTAGATCGCGAAACTATGTTAGAGCGTATTACGAAACGTATTACCGCCCGTATCCCTGCATTATTTGATGAAATAAAACAGTTACGAACTATGGGAGTTTCTGATGAAAAACTGGACCGTTTTGGATTAGAATATCGATATGGATTGATGTATCTATTAGAACAAATTGCAGAAAACGAATTTATTCAATTACTCACGACCAAAACCTGGCAATTTAGCAAACGTCAAATGACTTGGTTTAAACGCAATACCGAAATCAACTGGTACAATCCCCTTACTGGCAAACAAAAAATCCTGAATAAAATTCAAGATTTTTTGAAGGATATATAATTTTAAAAAATACTACTGCATCTTAATGATGTATATGATGATGTCCATGATGTTTTGACTTGTAACCTTTTAAATATCGTACTGCTAGCAATGTAACAATAGGAACGGTTAAGATTAATCCAATACTTCCAACAACAATACGTACAATTTCTGTAGCAAATATTTCCAGATTTATTGTTGTACCAAATCCAGTGGATTGAAAATACAACATCAAAGGCAGTGACGCACCAGTATACGCCAATACCAATGTGTTTACCAATGCTCCAACATGTTCACGACCTATTCTCATAGCTCTATTATAAACATCTGTTTTAGTAATGTCAGGATTAGTATCGTACAACTCGGTTACAATAGCAGCCTGGGTAATAGCAATATCATCCAATACCCCCAGAAATCCAATAATAAACGCCCCTAATAATAATGCCGTGAAATTTAATGTTCCACCCGTATTAAAATTCAGATATACAGCTTCTTCACCGGTAAATCCTGTTAATTGGGTAATATGTACTGCAAATACAGAAAACAATCCTGTCAGCATAACTGCTATCATGGTTCCTGAATAGGCAACGAGCGACTCACGATTAAATCCATGGGTAAAAAATATAGCACCGAACAAAATCCCACCTGCTACTAAAAAACTAGCAAACAACGGATTCCATCCATTGAGTATTCCGGGAATTAATACATATAATATAGCTGCAAAACTCATTCCCAAGGCTATTAATGAACGGACCCCTTGCCATCGCCCAAAAACAATAACTGCAAAAACAAAAATAAAAATTAAAAATATCAACGCACCTTTGCGATCAGTATTTACAAATGTATATCTATCCGTACCATCCAGATCTTCGTGATGATTAAAATAAAAACGATCACCTTTTTTCAAGGTTACAAAATCGTTTTCCATATTCACCAGTTCTCCTTTTTCTGGACCTTCTAATATTTCTATCTTTAGTGTTTGTATAATATTTTGTAAACCAACCAATTCTTCTGATCTTTCACTGACAACCTCTACAACTTTTGCTTTCCATGTTCCCTGATATTCACTGTGTAATTCTTGTGCTACAGATACCAAAGGAACACAAAAAAAACCTCCTAATACGATAAACAACATTGCTGACAAGATAATCTTTTTCATATCTGCGGGCGATGTAGGAATCGAACCTACACCAAAGGTTTTGGAGACCTTCGTTCTGCCACTAAACTAATCGCCCGTGCACATCATATTATCATAAAATACTTATTTTACCAAATAAAAATCCCTACAGGGATTTTTATTTTTTGGTTTCTACATAGTCAACATGTGCACGAAGGATTGGATTAAATTTGCGAAGTTTTAATTTCACAGATGCAAGTTTCTTGCGATTCTTGCGAGTCCAATACATATGTCCAGTTGCTTTATGTACGAGTTTTACGAGGTTTTCTTGTGATGCCATATAACATATACCATACGCTATTTTGCAAAAAAATGCAAGCTTTTACCGGTATCCTTCTGCTTGCAGATTAAACATCTCTCTATATCTACCCTTTTTCTGCTTCATTAACTGATCATGTGTTCCCTGTTCTATAATTGTCCCATGTTCAATCAGAATAATCTGATCGGCATCACGAACATTACTGAATTTATGAGAGATAATAATTCTGGTTTGTTCAGTGTGATTATTACGGAGTGATTTAAATATCATATCTTCTGATACTGCATCGATCGCCGCTGTCGGTTCATCAAGGATAATAATCGGAGCGTTGCGATACAGTACACGTGCAAGTGCTAGTTTTTGCTTTTGCCCTTTTGATAACTCTACTCCACCACGGAATTCTGTGCCGACACGTTGTTCATATTTTTCTGGTAATTCATTAATAAACACATCGGCAGTTGTTTGCTGTGTACTTTGTATTACTAGATCCATATCATGCTTCATAATATCACCTAACATAATATTTTCTGCAATTGTTTCCTCTGCATAGAGTGAATACTCTTGCAATAATATTCCCATACAACGCTTCCAATCATCCAGGTCATATTCTTTTAAATTTATTCCATTTACTAATATTTCACCCTCCGTAGGATCGTATACACGCGTAATTAGTTTCAATAATGTTGTTTTCCCTGCACCGTTTAATCCTACAATGGCAAGGTTCATAGGTTTTTCAATCACGAGATTCATGTGCTGAATAACATTTTTTTCAGAACCAGGATAAGTAAACGATACGTTTTTTAATTCAAGTTTTTCAAATTCATCCTGAGAAATCTTTTTAGTGCCCGAAGTAATAAGTGGTTCCATTTCAAGAATATCAAGCATAATATCAATATTTTTCTTGTGTTCTGTCATTTTACCAAAATTTGATAGTAATATATTAATGGATGATTGAAATTGAATTACAAGACCAAAACTAAATACCAGTGATCCTATTTGAATAGATCCTGTACGAACATTTTGTATGATTATAATAAACGCCACACTATAAGATATTCCAAGTATTATTACAGAGAAAATATCAGTTGTTAATTTTCTTAAATGGTTTACTTTTAAAATAATATGAAAACTTTGTATAAAACTTAAAAATTTCTTTTTAAAAACATTAACGATTTGATAATTTTTTAATTCTGTAACAGTTGATTTTTCATCCAAAACACCTACCTTAGATTTCCATATTCGCCATTTTTCAGCATTATTATTATGAATTTCTGAAGATATAATTGCATTTTTCTTTTCAAATAAATATGTTGGAATCGTGCCCAAAAGTATCACAAGTGAAACTATTGGTGAAATTGTGAGGAGTGCTAATAAAGAAACTATCACTTTAGTAACTGTTCTAATAGAATTTGAAAAAAGTGCTGTTATAGTAAAAAAAGAACTCCACCCCCTACTCTCACTTATTTCATATTTATTTTGAAATTCAGGTTGTTCAATAGTTCCAATATCGAGTGTTCTCATTCTATCAAAAAAGAGAGACTGTAAATGTCTTACCATATCATTTGTTTGAATGTCAGACGCATAAAAATGTATCGTATCAATAATATCTGGCCCAAACTGAGAAATTAATAATATTAGGAAGCTTTTTAATAAAACTAATGTTCGTACATGATAAATACCTTGAGTAACAAATTCATTTACAATCATACCAAAAGCTCCAAATTGAGCTACAATAAAAACAGAAGACAGTATTGCTGTGATATATTTTATAAGTGAATATTTTTTAGAAGCAATCATTGACTCCTTGAAAACAAATTTTAAAACCTCAAGCAGAGATCTTTTTCTATCAATAATATTAGGTATCTGTGCCATATCAGAATACTATACAATAATTTAATAGTATTTGCACGAAAAAAAACCACCTATTTCTAGGTGGAGGGGTAATAATACTAGTTATGTTAAACTGTAATGATTTCAATCCCTGATTGAGAGATATCCAAACTATTCTTGTAAAGAATATGAGGATTTTTTAATTCTAAAAAGATTGGTCTTACCTTACTCTCACATGAATACATAATGTGATTTTTAGAAATTTCTGACAAATCAGTCATTGATGATAATGTTTGATTTGTAAATTTTTCATATGCCTTATTATTTCTACGAGACTTATAGATATCACATCTAAAAATAAAAAGATCTTCAATATCTAATAAGATTACTGGTATTTTAAAAAAATTTATTTTTTCAAGTCGTACTCCGTAAGACCTTGAGATACCGAACGTTTGTTCTGGGTGAACAGGCGTAAAAAACAATACGTCATTCCATAAAAAATTCTTGTGTTTTAAAAAATCCATTTCTGGAAATTTAAACTCCATAATATCTTCTCGTCCTTTGTATTTTTCTTTTTCAAGTTCATAATTACTAGGATGGATAGCACGAAGCTCGTTCAGTGGATACAAAGTCGTACCCTGTAAGTTTTCCGGTACTCTATGATATACGTATTGTTCCATGGTTAATGTTTTTTGTTAAATAATATTTAAAAATATATTAGCATAATATAAATAAAAAGTCAAGTATTACCTTGACTTTTTATATAATATAAACTATTTGTAATTATTCCAACCCTATACTTTCTCTTACAAGTTTCATCTTTTCTTTCGCTTTTTCTTGTGCTTTATTTGCTCCGTTTTGCAGGACTTGCTTCACTAATTCTGGATTGTTTTCATAATATGCACGACGTTCGCGCATTGGCGTAATGAATGCAATAATGTCCTCATATAAAGCATCTTTGAGAGCTTTATACTTGCCTTTGTGTTCTGCATATAATGATTCAAGCTCTGATTCAGACTTGAATAGTTTATGAATTGCATACACATTAGCAGGAATATCTGCCCCACTGTCGGTGACGATACCCATTACTGCTTTATTGATTTCTGCATCAGTACCGAACAACGGAATTGTATTGTTGTATGACTTGGACATTTTTTGTCCATCAGTACCAGGAACAACAGAAACGTTTTTCATCACCATCTCTGTAGGCTCTACAGGAAAAACATTTCCAAATTGATTATTAAACTTGCGACAAATTTCGCGAGCTATTTCTACATGTTGTACTTGATCTTGTCCCACAGGAACAATTTCTGCATCATACATTAATATATCTGCTGCCATAAGTACCGGATAATTAAACGTTCCTACAGAAATTTCTTTGTTTTTTGCTTCGGCGTCTTTGAATGCATGTGCACGCATCAATTGTGGCATGGTAGTAATACATGAAAAAATCCATGATAATTCGGTAACCTGTGGGACGTCTTGTTGTCGCCATAATGTCACCTGTTCTGGATCAATACCAATACCAAGTAAATCAAGTACCAGATCATGTTCAAGTTGTTGCTGAATTTCCGGTGATTTTAATTCTCCTGTTAATGCATGATAACTGGGAATAAAAATATAGGTATCATATTGAGATTGCAAATCTACCCATTGTTTCAAGGCTCCAAAATAGTTTCCAATATGTGCTTTCCCAGTGGGTTTTATCCCTGAAAGCATTGTTTTTTTAGTGTTCATAAAAAATTATGAGAAAAATAATATTATTTAACAAGTTTTTGTCGCATCATTTCATAACACACTACGGCAACGGAGACAGATGCATTGAGGGATTCTACATTGTGTTCCATCGGAATATGAATCAAACTATCACAATGTTCACGGGTTTTATATCGTATTCCCTCGCCTTCACTTCCTACTACGATAGCAGTTGGTGCATCGGTAAAATTATACTGCCAGAAATCAGTTGATCCATTATATGGATCGGAATTCTCAGGGTCTTGCATCGCGAGTCCTACTGACCAGAATCCTGCATCTTTTAGTTTTTGCATGGTTTGGTTGATATTACCCACCTGGATCAAGGGTATGCGTCCTACCGTTCCTGCAGATGTTTTATATACTGCACTGGTCACGGGTGCCTGGTTGAGTTCCGCAACAATAATAGCAGATAATCCTGCAGCAGTAGCCGTACGGATAATAGCCCCGACGTTCGATACATCGGTCAGGTGATCCAAGATAAGTACACTAGGGTTTGTAGCCATATCTAGTATCTGTATCCATTCATCCAGATTGCTATATTCGAACGGTTTTGACAATGCAACGACTCCCTGATGATTTACCTCATCAGAAAGGAGTTTCTTTATTTGTTTTTCGTCAATACTGTTCACGGGAATACGTTTCGCAGTTGCGAGCTCACGAATCAATTCAAAACCAGTTAGTTTTACACCATCTTTGATATACACACGAACAATTCTGTCCGGTCGGTGACGGAGCGCTTCTTCGATTGGTTTGCGACCATAAATATAAAATTCTTTTGTCATATATACTACCATACCATACAATACAATTTTCTCCTAAAAAACCCTTGCAGTACGTGCAAGGGTTTTTCTCTGAAATTATGTTTTTTATGCTATTTTTATTACTTTCAAAAATGAAAGTAATTTAATAAACGGATATGCAACATCGAACTCAAACCATTTTTTCGCAAATGACAATGACGTAGGGTACTTATGGTGGTTGTTTTGGTGTAATTCACCTAACAAAAACATACCCCAAGGTTCTGCATTGTGAGACTTGTCAGCTATATCGTAATTACGATAGCCGTATTTGTGTCCTATCCAATTTACCATGGCACCCTGTACAGGCCCCATCAAGTAATGAACGGGTAACAAGAAAAACATGTACCACGGAGCTGTCTCCAATTGTAAAATTACATGGATGTATACAAATGTATACATTATTCCAAATATACTTCGTACCCAACGGTTGTTACCGATACGATCCAATAATTCCCATGTAGGCAAATTACCGTACAAATCTGGGAATGTTTTTTCCAAATACATTGGATATCTAACCAGGTTTCCATAGATGCGCCCTGTTTCGAGCATCATACCGAGAACATTTTTGAAAAAATGTGGCGAATGTGGGTCGTGCTCTGTATCAGAACACCTATGGTGTTTTCGATGCATCACCGCATAAGCTCTGGGTACCAGAAACGATGATCCCATAGTGAGCCAGGTACACAGGTAGAAAAATCTTTCCCAAAATTTATTCATAACCACCATGCCGTGCGAGGCATAACGATGTAAAAAAAATGTGTGGAAAAATAAAGACAAAAACCAATGAGAGAAAAAGAAGATAAGTAGTATTTTCATGGCAAATAGTTTTAATGTGATTTAATTATTGAATGAATATTTGAAAACACTATACCACAAACCTTTGATTTTTCCTATGATTCGTGTATATTTGTTTTGTCTTTCATTTTATCAGATTATCCGCGTGTGTGGGTTATAGATAAAATTAATTGTCGGATCGTCTAATGGTAGGACTGCGGTTTCTGGTACCGTATATCTAGGTTCGAGTCCTAGTCCGACAGCAAATAAACTAAACAAAAAGTAAAGAAATGAATAATTATGATAAATTAAAAATTATAGATCCCACAAAGTTTCTGTCTAAGGAAGATTACGGATTATTTTTTGCACTAGCTTTGATGAGTAATGATTTAGGTGATCTAATTCATTTACAAGGCTTACATGCAAGAGCAGGAAAAAACTCCGAAAAATATATTTCAGCTGAGAACGGTAGGAAGACTGGAAGGAATATTTATATACTCAGATTAGCATTTAGTCATCTTTATAACATTCTGGAATTTTTTAATAAAAGAATTAAGGATATAGAAAATGATCCTCTTTTAAAAAATATTATTAATACATATCTATCAAAAAATGAAAGAGCTTTTTGGAATTTATTAATTAAACTATCAAAAAATGAAAATGGTTTTGGAAAAAAGGAATTATCAATTACTGGAATAAATCCAGAACTTATGAAGATTATAAACTTGTCTGCAGTTGTGAGAAATGATGTAACTTTTCATTATCATGGAACTGCTAAGCATTTAAAAAAAGGGTTCAAACTAGCTTTCGAAAAAAGTAAGCAATTAAATACACAGTATGCCTATGTTACAGAAATAGAAGATGTAACTGAGGATAGAAGATATTATATTGATATCGCACTACAAAGATTTTTGGAAGAAGAGGCCGGTATTGGTAAAGATGTGTTTGCCGCAGAATCTTTGATGATAGAATTTTTAGCATCCTTTAACAAGATTGTATACAAAATTTTGTGTGAATTTCATAAAACATTAGGCTTTGAAGACATACTTAATATAAAAGACTAGCTCTGGTTTTCAATATAATTAAATACACTCAAATTATGTCAATACAGTAAACTAGAACTACCTAATTCCATCAAATTGTACTTAATTGACCATAGTTTTAACTCATAACGACCAGCTTTGTAAAAGGAATCAAACATCCAAAAAACTCTTGCATTATTCTACAACATATGATACAGTGTCGGGTATATATGCCAAACAACGTAGAAATCATCGCAAATACCAATGAATCAGCAACTAACGTGCTTCGTCGATTTGTTAAAAAAGTTCGCAATGCCGGATTTTTACAAGTTGTTCGTGGACGTCGTTACTATTCTCGCGAAGAATCAGCTCTCCGTCGCAAAAAAAGTGCTATGCACCGTCTCGCAAAGGGAGCAGAATATCTCGCTACTTATAAATCTGGTAAAACAATGGCTGAATAATCGTACTATTCGTTATGCATACACGCATATCTGAAAATACACTTATCATCCGCATGACATCTGGCAAGCTCCCAAGCTTGCCTTTTGTTCGTATCAAAGACCATATCCTGAGTAAAAATTATGAATTATCACTTGTATTCCCTACATTACAAAAATCAATTGAACTCCACAAACAGTTCAAGAAAAAAAATACTCCGGTAAATATCCTCAGTTTCCCCTTGGCAAAAAATGAAGGAGAAATATATATAACCCTATCTGCGGCACGCAAAGAATGTAAAAACTTTTCTCTTACCTATCACGAATACTTGCAATATTTATTTATTCATGGATGTGTACATTTATTGGGAAACGATCATGGTGATGTTATGGACGCATTAGAAAAAAAGTTTTGTAAAAAATTCACCATACCCTATCCATATAAAAAACACGAATAGTGTTTTTTATATGCTCTGTTTACAAAATAGATTGCCTGGATTATACTGATACCATAATATGGAAACTAATTCCGACATTGTGGTGAGTCTGGATGTGGGCTCGCAAAATATTCGCATAATGATGGCACAATCACCCACCGAAGAACGGCATTTTCCGCGTATTATTGCCACTGCAAAAACAGTATCTCGTGGGGGTATACGCCACGGATATGTCACCAATGTTACAGATACAACACAAGACATCTTGCAAACTATACGTGCTCTTGAAAAAAATTCAGGTGGGATACCAGTCACCCATGTATCAGTCACGATGAATAGCGTGAGTACCCAGTCAGTTCAGATTGAATCGTCTATTAGAATCACTAACAAAAAATCTATTATCACTGAACACGACATTACTCGATGTACTGCAGAATGCGAACAAATTTTTCACGAATCGTTACGTAATAAAAAAATTTTACACATATTCCCCTTGTCATGGACATTGGATGACCAAAAAATCATGGGAAATCCATTGGGAATGCAAGGAACTGAATTAGTGGTTATCTGCACCGTGGTTTTTTGCCAAGAACAACACTATACAAATCTCATAAGTGCAATTACCCATGCAGGAATAACCGTTGTTGATGTTGTGGCAAGTCCTATCGCAGAATCACTTTGTACGGTGCCAAAAGTTTCTCGTGTTGCAGGATGTGCATTGGTTAATATCGGGTCTGAAACTATCTCTGTTTCTGTATTTGAAAATAATATTCTTATATCACTCGCCATATTCCCCTACGGATCTATGAACATTACTCATGATATTGCACTGGGATTCCAAGTACCTATCGATGAAGCAGTCCACATAAAACATGGAACATATGAAGGAGTACTACCCAAGAAAAAACTTGCTGATATTATAGAAGCACGTACAGTAGAAATTTTTCAACTGATTAATAATCATTTAAAAACAATAAACAGAAATGAACTTCTCCCGGGTGGTATTATTGTAACAGGAGGAGGAAGTCTATTAGCTAATATTGATGAATATGTACATCTGGCAATTCATCTTCCTGTATCACTACCTCGACCTGAAGAAATTTTTAAAAATGCAAAACGAGATTTAGACCAATCATGGTTTTCTGTATATGGTCTATGCCACATGATAAATACATCATCAGTTATAAAACCACCTCATAGCGTGAGTAAAATTGCCCATGACGCAAAAGATTCATTTATGAAACTCTTTCAGCAATTTATTCCCTAGATATTCCTGAGCTATTGCAGGACTTGGTAAAAATTGATACACTGTCCCTGTAATAACCTTTATTAATTGACCCGAATATAACCTATTTTCACCTATCGAAAATACCCTTGTAATGTATGCCTAAAATCAACACAGAAATTGAAAATTTTGCCAGAATAAAAGTAATCGGTGTAGGAGGATCTGGAAAAAACGCCCTAAATCATATGATTGATTCAGGGATAAAAGGTGTGGAATTCATTTGTATGAATACTGACACCCAAGACCTGCATCATTCCTTGGCACAAAAAAAGATTCATATCGGACGTAACCTGACCCGTGGTCAAGGTACTGGTATGAATCCAGAAACAGGCCGTGCCGCAGCCGAAGAAACCAAAGCAGAAATCCAAGAAGCACTCAAAGGAGCAGACATGGTATTTATCGCATGTGGTATGGGGGGAGGAACAGGAACAGGTGCTGCACCTATCGTTGCTCAGATTGCTCGTGAACAAGGTGCACTCACTATTGCTATCGTAACAAAACCATTCAAGTTTGAAGGAAATAGTCGCATCAAAATCGCTGATAGTGGTGTTGAACAATTAGAAAAACATGTTGACGCAATGATTATCATTCCGAACGACCGGTTGTTATCTATCACCTCAAAAGATACCTCGTTCAAAGATGCATTCAGCATGTCAGATGAAATTCTCCGTCAAGCTGTCGAAGGAATCTCTGAATTAATCACCACCCAAGGAGTTATTAATATTGATTACGCAGATATCAAAGCAATCATGCAAAATGCAGGAAGTGCATTCATGGGTATCGGTCATGCCAGTGGTGAAAACCGTGCAGAAGAAGCAGCATACATGGCTATCAATTCCCCACTGTTGGATGTTTCTATATCAGGAGCAAAAGGTGTATTATTCGCAATATCAGGAGGTAATGATCTCACTATGCACGAAGTACATGCTATCGCAGATGTGATTACCGATTCAGTAGACCCAGAAGCAAAAATTATCTTTGGTCCTATTTATGATGAAAAATTGAAAAAAGGAGAAATCAAAGTTACCGTTATTGCTACAGGTTTCCAGGTAAATCAAAAAAAAACAAGTAGTGGAAACGGATCTCCATTCATCCAGCGAATTACAAAACAATCTCCACCACAAGCTGAAGAATCTGAAATTGAGGAAGATCGCCCAATTATGCGATCAGAACCTAAACAAGATCGAGTTATCGAAG
>CAZGCO010000006.1:13977-17965 GCA_964524475.1 uncultured Candidatus Saccharibacteria bacterium | reverse complement strand
GGAGAAATCAAGGTTACGGTTATTGCTACTGGATTCAATCCTCAAAAACGAGGAGATAAGAATGAAGCCCCGATATCAAAATCAATATTTGGTAAACCAGCAGAATCTGTAGTACAACCTCGATCATCAACAGAGAATCGTGAAAATATTCCTGAAGTAATCGAACCGACTATTATTCGTCGTACAGAGAATCGAACCGTAAACGAAAAAGTATTGGAAGAAATTTCAGATGACGATGAAGACTGGTCAGCAGTACCATCATTCCTCCGTCGTAATAAAAAATAAGTATTCAAAAAACTACCCAAACGGGTAGTTTTTTGATACAATAAAGCCCTATGGAACACACAGAAAAAATCTACGATTTAGTTATTATTGGCGGCGGACCCGCAGGGTCCGCCGCGGCTGTTTATTCTGCCCCCAAGGAATTATCTACATTGATTATCACTGGCGAATTTGGCGGTCAGTCTGTCGTGTCTGAAACCATCTATAACTGGATTGGTACACCAGAAATCTCTGGTGCAGATCTCGCAAAAAGGCTAAAATCTAATGTTGCCTATTATGATAAAAAATCATTGGACATCATCGAACGTGAATTGGTACGTATGGTAACGAAAAACAATAATGGTATTTTCGAAATCACCACAGAATCAGATAAAAAATTCTTTACCAAAACAGTACTGGTCACTACAGGGAGTTCACGTAAAAAACTCCTCGTCCCAGGTGCAGATACGTTCGAACATCGCGGTGTCGTGTACTGTGCCAGTTGTGACGGACCATTATTCTCTGGCATGCCTGTTGCGGTTATTGGTGGTGGTAATGCAGGATTCGAATCTGCAGCACAACTCCTCGCCTATTGTCCTACCGTATATCTGATAAACCGTAGTGAACATTTTCGTGCAGATGAAATCACTATAAATAAACTTTCCCAGAACCCGAACCTTGTTATCTTGAAAAATACTGACCCCGTATCAGTGATTGGTGAAAAATTCGTCACAGGATTGGAAATATTAGATAAAACAACTGGAACGCAGAGTATCCTGGCAATAAATGGTATATTCGTTGAAATAGGACAAATCCCCAATACGGATTATGTAGCAGGTTTAGTAGAACGAAACGAATCGAATAATATTATTATCGATCCATGGAAACAGTCTACGTCATGTCCAGGTATCTGGGCTGCTGGTGACTGTACGAACATTCTCTATCATCAGAACAATATTGCCGCAGGAGATGCTGTAAAAGCTGTAGAAGATATTTATTTGTACCTAAAAACTAGATAATAAGAACAAAAACCATAAAACCTGCAACAGTGCAGGTTTTATGGTTTTTGTGCGCGATACAGGATTCGAACCTGTGACATCTACAACGTCAATGTGGCGCTCTACCAACTGAGCTAACCGCGCTTACACTAAAAACAACTTTTTTACTATAACTCAAAACGACTAAAAAATACACTTGATTTTTCCCTGGAAAAAAGTGTATTAATTATCCAACAAAAAATGAAAAAGCTTGTTCATGGAGCAAGCTTTTTTTCTTGATTTATTTTCATAATATGCTATATTATCAACGTCATATTACATGGCCTCATCGTCGAGCGGTCTAGGAATAAAAATCAAACTGCTTTGATTTTTATCCGATTTCGGAGCAAGGCGGAGAAAACTGCCGTTATCGAACATAGCGAGATAGGCAGTAGGAGGATTTTCATTCTATAATGAAAATCTATTAGGGGATAAATACAAAACATGGTTACATGCCATATACATGGCCTCATCGTCTAACGGTTAGGACACAGGATTTTCATTCCTGTAATCGGAGTTCGATTCTCCGTGAGGTCACCAATTAGAGCTAGCACTAAAACTATGCAACTTCTTCATTTAAACGAAAAAGAAAAAGATTTTTTATATAAAAACTTCTCTATACCTCCATTGTATAGCTTCGAGGACGTTTTAGAAATATTGAATATAGTACATAGTCTTGCTTTACATGACGGGAATATTCCTGCAAAGACTTGCTCTTGTTTTGATATTATTGATCAAGCAGAAAAATTAAAAATTCTTCGATGTGTAGAATATTCCTATTTACTTGTGCAGATATTAATTGCCTACAATATTCCTGCTCGTGTTATTGGTTTAAAAAAGAAAACAGTTGAAACCGATGAACATAGCGCTGGTCATATTGTTACAGAGTTTTGGTCTATTCAGTTTAATAAATGGGTAATGCTTGATCCACAATACGCAATTTACTTTTCTTTTGAAAATATACCACTTTCTTGTGTAGATATAATGAATATAGGAATAAGTAATGTACATACTATTCGAACAAAAAATTCTAGACTTGAAGAGAGCAATATTCAAAATTATAAAGCATGGCTAAATGAATACCTCTATTACATAGATACGCCAGTAATACCAGATCAAAACCTTACTAATGAACAAAGAATCTCTGAAATCAAGCACATGATAATCCCAAGGGGAGCCACTATTCCAAAAATTTTTCAAAGAACACATTCAATTGTAACTCAGGTGCTGGATGTTAATGAATTTTATAAAAAACCTGATGTTATTTAAACTATAAGTTTAAATAACACTCGAGAAGTCTCACCAGTACAAAAAAATCCCTCACGGGATTTTTTTGTACTTATTCTACAATTATTCAGCGTCAGCTTCATTATTATTGAGGTCCATATCCATACCTGTAGTATCCTCGATCATGTCTTCTGCTTTATCTACCGTAGTCTCTGGCAAGTGTTCTGCCATATCAGCAACAGTTTCATTAGTATCAATAGATTCTGCAACATCTTCTGTAACTTCTTCTAATACGTCTTTGATTTCTGGATCCATATAATTTTTGTTAGTTTAATTGATAACAGGACACAGTATACACACTTTCAAGGAAAAGAGAAATTATTCATTGTACAAAATACTAATAAGAATACAAAAACAGCTCTTTTTTGAGCTGTTTTTGTATTCTGTAAATTGATTAAAAAGATACTATTTGGTTTGAATTTAACACCTTTTCAAAGCCATAATCACCATCATTGAACCTTATGATAATAACAGGATCACTTGTTACATCTTTTTTAATATCAACTTCAAACCCTTGAATATAATCAAATCCATTTGGGTACCTCGCAACAAATTCATCACGTACCTCTGTTCCATCTGTTACCTCAAGTACTTTAGCGAGGAATGCTTCAGAAATACTTGCATGAGTTCCCATATATCGCTCCAGTGTATCTGTATACCCCTTGGATTCATCAGAAACTAACTTCTGCCATTTTGGGGTAATCCCGACATATTTAGCAATAATATTTGCAACTTGAGCTGCTTTCGCTGAATAATTCGCTCCTGATTCGTCATTTGTTTCTCTTGCAAGGCTATCACTTTCTTTAACCATGAATTTTACATATTCACCACGTGCATATGCATCGTTCATAGCCTTACCAACAGGTGTATCGTTACTGTCAGAGAAATTTAAACGTTCATCGACACCGATTTTAGACCCTACTTTTAAATCACTATTAATCTTTTCTTTTAACTCTTCAAGTGTCTCTGTTCCTGTAATATTATCTTGATTTCCAGTTATCATATACAATGCCGATTCTTGAGTCCGAATTCTCGGTGAACCAAATGCGACTGACTGGGAGAGATTAACGTCATCAAAAGATTTTTCAATAGCAAGATCTTTTCCCGCTTGAGATAATTTTACCATTTCATCATTTGGAAGTGTTACGTCATTACTTTCCTTTATAGAGTGACGGAAAAAATGCAATTCAATTTTTGCAGGTTTTAGTTCTTGTGTCTCTATTTTGTTTTTTTGTTTTTCAAGTGAATTCATAAATTATAGTATTCTTATTATTCCAGTATTTGCATCCACCTCAACTTGATCACCATCATTGAGAATCTTTGTTCCGTCTTTGGTGCCAATAATACAAGGAATTCCAAGTTCACGACTAGTAATTGCTGCATGGGAGAGCATTCCCCCTACA
>CAZGCO010000006.1:0-13967 GCA_964524475.1 uncultured Candidatus Saccharibacteria bacterium | reverse complement strand
ATTAGCATCGACCTCAACCATGTCTCCGTTTTTAAATATCTTTGTTGCTTTTTGAGTAGCAAGAATACATGGTTTTCCAAACTCTCGTGCAACAATAGCCGCATGACAAATAATTCCACCCTCGTCAGTTACGATCGCTGCACATTTTCGAATACCAGAAAGAAATTCTACTTGGGTCATTGGAGAAATTAAAATTTCACCATCTTCTACTTGATTTGCATCTTCTTGAGTAAATACCAATCGAGCTTTTCCTGTTACAGTACCCTTGAAGGCAATAGAACCTTTTAATGATGCTATATCCTCATGATTATTTTCCCAAAAGATTCCAATATCCTGATCATCAATCAGTTTCTTTACAGCCTCCTCACCAGTAAATTCATAGTAATTTCCATTTCCAAAATAAAGTGCAAATGCTTTCTTGCGATTTATTACTACATCATCAGAAATTAATTGTGCATTACCTTGCGCAAATTCTGATACTTCGTCTGCGGTCATATACAACAATGTTTCAGGATTATTCCCAAGTGATTCCATGTTTTCTTTCATCGCCCATGTAATACGCACCATTGCGTTTCGTCCCTCTTCATACATGTATAAAAATTTCTTGAATATAGTAATAAGCCACTGTTCGTATTCTGAATGCTGACCAAGATCATATACATTATCCATATGAGATTGTAATACAGAATTTTCTCTCATTGCTTTTTCATAATCTTCTGTTGTCCATGGCTTACCTAAATAATCCTGATGGAGATAACCAAATTCATCAGCAAGTGCAGCTGCATCTTTACTAACTTGAATAGCATCACGTTCACGCTGAACACCTGTTGGTTTCCAAGGAGTTTCAAGATAGGTAGTAAGTGCCTCATTCTGATTTGGAATCGTACGACTAATATGTTCTTTAATATCAACAACAACATCAAATCCAATAAGCATTAATACATACATCAGTTTATGAAGTTCGTTATAACGATTAAGATCCTCAAGAGTTGTTCCAGGCTGGATACGAACAATATCGTAAATCTGATTATTATATGAATCTATTGCAATCTCAAGTTCAGGATTAATTGAACTAATAACATCATTAATGTTAGAAATATAATATCCTTCAGGATTCTGAATCATAAACGATTGCTGAGTTTTGTATTTCACCTGGATTTCAGTTCCTCGCTCCCAATGTAATGGCCCTATATCAAAACCTCGAAACTCATAATACGCACCCCCTGTCCATGCAAATGGAGGAAAGTTTCTTTGTAATACTTTTTCCCATGTTCCTGTTGTATTTTTCATAATAAAAATGATTATTTAATAATTCTAACAAATCCAGTGTTGGTGTCAACATCAACTATATCACCTGTTTTTAATTTTTTTAAAAGATTATTAATCCCGACAATACACGGAATCTTGAATTCGCGAGCAGAAATTGAAGCATGGGATAATTGCCCTCCAGTTTGTGTTAAAATTGCAAAAGATTTTTTCATTGCAGGCAAGAATTCAGGATCGGTCATAGTTGTTACTAATACAGAACCTTCAGGCATTTTTTCCATTTCCTGAGTAAACGAAACATTATTTGAGTGATCTCTGTGTAAAACGTAGACTTTACCTTGTATTAAATGATCAGTTTTAAATGCAACTGCACCTTGAAGATTTATATCTCCATTCTCTCTACACTCTAAAAAATTTAATAAATCTAAAGCTTTTTTACCAGAATAAAATTGAATACCGCCACCGTCTCTGTCAAAAACATACCCAATTTTTCTATTGTTAATTTCTGATTCAGAAATAATAATACCGTGTTTTATTAAATCATAAATTTCTAATAATCGATAGAAATGAATTTTATCTAAACTAACCTTATATTCTTTTGCAATAAAACCTAAAACTTTTTCTAATAATGAATCTTCGCCAAAAAAGATAGAGTCAAAACCTTCCCGGAGTTTATTTTTTGAATTTTCAATAGCTACTAATCTCATATCTTTACTATCTCGTTCAAAAATACCTTCGCTATACGTAGTATCAAAAATTGAATAATAGTTCAAAATCTCTGAGAATATACTAAGATTTTTTTCAATATTTTCTCTTTCTATTTCTTGTTGTGATAATATTGAAATCAATTTTTGTATATTAGACTCGGCTATATGTATTTCTCCTACTGTTAGATTATTGCCTGATTTTTTAAGTTGAACAATAACTTGTTCCGGGATATATTTTCTCACATGATCTTTTTCAGAAATAACTAAAGTATCCCATTGTATATAAGACTGGATAATTAAGTCTTCAAGTAAAAAATTATACCCATATGATTCATAGAATAGTTTATAGGATTGAAATTTAGACATACTTTAATTATACAATACTTTTGTAATATTAATTAGAATAAAAATACTTGACTTTTATATTATAATTTGCTATAATATATAAGAGAAATTATATTTTTAAATAAACAAAAAAATTAGATAGAAATGGTACCAAAAATTGAATTAAGAAAATATCAGAAAATTTTTATTGGAAGACACGGCAACTGTTTACCTGCTGACATTGATGCGGATAGAATACTCTCTGAAAAAGGAGTCTCTGACACAGAATCAGTACATAACCAATTAAAAGCATTAGAGTTTAATCCTGAGTCGCTCATCATATCCCATGCGCGTCGTGTGGGTCAGACAGCAGACATATTGTTCCCTATGATGAGCAGAACGGTGTATGGTGATTTATATAATTTTGAACAATTTCCCAATTGTGAAAAATTATATGCCAACAAGGTAACCAACCCTCGTCAGTATTACACAGAGGACCAGGAGATAGTGCACGCATTCCAAGAAAACTTGTTTAAGTTCCTGGAATGCGACGTACGGGATACCAACTCTATTGCCATCATTTCACACGCTATTATCAGCAACTTTGTTGCTATGATGTTTACTGGTGATGATACAGTGTACGATACAATGCTTCCAGAGTCAGCAGGTTTTCTCATTACGAGCGACTCTGTGGAACTCATACTTCCGTAACTAATTCCAAAAAATCATAAGATAAAACGCTGAACTTTCTAAGTTTCAGCGTTTTACTTTATATTATGACAACTTTCTTACAATTCCTTTATTAGCATCAACCTCAACCATATCACCATCTCTTAAAATCTTGGTAGCGTTTTTTGTGCCAATAATACATGGTTTTTTCATTTCACGCGATACAATAGCTGCGTGACAGGTAATACCACCTTCATCAGTAACAATAGCACTTGCCATCTTCATGAGTGGTACAAACTCAGGTCTTGTCATACCAGTAACCAATATGTCCCCTTCTTGCATTTTATTCCAATCGGCTTGTAAATCTAATACAACTTTTACCCTACCTTGAACTAATCCTTTTGATCCAATATTACCCTTTATTTCTTTTATTTCTCCAGATATAACTAAATCATGCTGATGAGCAAACATTGTTTCTATATTATTTCGATTTATATCAGCGTTATTTTCAGTATATATTTCTCCGTCTTCATAATTTACAAATATACTAAAACCTTCATTTTTTCTATTTTCAAACTCTGATATAAGCGTCGTAATATATTGAGGTCCATTTAAAATTTCTTCAAATATTGCAAAATCTAACAGAGATGACTGTACGCCTATTTGATCACTATAAAACCTTACTGCACGGTCTACAACTACAACACACATACTCAGTGTATCTCGTAAACTGTCTCGTAATTTAATAATATGTTTAGTGTAGTGAGCAAGTTTTTGTTCATCAAGAGAAAGTGTAAGAAGCCAGTTTTGGTATTCTAGATACTTTGTTTGTAATTCGCCTTCTATCTCTTCCTTGATTTGTTTTCTTTGTTCGGGAGTAGTGTAGGTAATATATTCTTCAGTAAGTTTATTTTTAACTTGATCAATATCTATAGCACCACCAAACCCTGCATAAAAGTATTGTGTTTTTAGGGCGAGATCATCCAGAGAAATATTGTTATCAAGTAAAACAAAAACCTTGAGAGCACTTCTCTTGTCAAAAGAAAGACTCACAGGACTAGTAAGAGTCTCCCATATTTCATCAAGTCTTTCTGATGTAATAGAACTGTTTGCTTCCTTAAGAAGCGATTTTACAAATTCTTTTTCAAAACCAAATGCATACCATCCATTACAATTACCATATCCTTGGGAATCATTAATGGTAACAAGTTTATGTGTTAATTCAGATTCTGAGAGTTTCATCATGACATCCATAGTTAATTCATGATATATTTCATTAACTTGTTTAACATAAACACCTCTTTCATTTTCTAGTGTTTCAATAACTGACTGATCCTTCCAGTACTTTAAAAACACCTCTCGAGATATATTATTAAAATGTGTCTCAGTTACCCAATACGTACTTTTAGTACCTTTGGCTACAGAAAACGAAATACAAGGTATTTGGTTTTCAAACCATCTATCAAAATATTTTTTTTGAGTCCATCCAAGCGAGTTATTAAGAATAGTAAAATTATGAACACCGTTAAAGAGAACCTGGTCTCCAAGTTTTTGTTTATAGATTTCAAATAAATTAGTTGTTTTTTTCATATTTATTTGATTATTCTCACTACTCCATTATCAGCATCAACTTCGACTAGGTCACCATCCTTGAGTATCTGTGTTGCAAATTTTGTTCCAATAATACAAGGTATTTTTAATTCACGAGAAACAATAGCGGCATGACATGTAATACCACCTTCATTTGTGATTACCGCACCTGCTTTTTTCATGATAGGTACAAATTCTGGACGGGTCATACTGGTTACTAATATTTCACCGTCTTGAAATATTGTAGTGTGAGGATCCATTACAACACGAATAATTCCTGTAACATTCCCCTTTGATGCTATCTGTCCTATGATAGTATCTTGAGTATCAACAGCATATCCAGGGATTTTCTCTTTAAGTTCTTTATAAATATCTTTTGGATTACAGAGCTGGATCACATGTCCACCTTCTTCGTCCATAAATATTTCTACTCCGTTTTTACGTTTTATAATCTCCTCTTTTATATCTCGCAAATTATCAATGCCAAGTACAATATCCATTGGAGTAATAAGATAACTATATGACAAATCAAGATCAATTCTCTTTAACGCTTCTTGAGCAAATAGATACAGTACGTATTGAACTTTTGCAATAGGATCCTTTCGTATATCCCTGGCGTACATAATATACTGAACATAATCAGTGAATTTCTTTTGATCTTGGTCGAGAGTTTCATACCATTGATTAAATAAAGTTTCTTTTTTATTCATTTCTATTTCATGTATAGTAGTTTCTTTTTGTATTTGAGCAATATTAATATCTTCAAGTATTTGTTGTATTTCTTCGCAACTTTTTGGTTGCCAATAATCAGTATAGATATATGCGAGATTCTCAACTGCATTTTGAGTGGTTGTCTGATTTAATATTGAAAGAATATATTTATTTCTTCTCGTATCAAATGACTCAAAATGAGAATCTGTTGATTTTTCCCAAATATTTTCTAGCCATTCTTTCTTATCTTCTCCGATAACACTCAACGCTATCGCCTGATCAAATTGTTCAATAAATATTGTCTCTGCTGCTAGTAAGGTGAAATTCCTTCGGAGTTAATCAGAAGATTATCTAATGGTTTCGTCATCAAGTGTAGCAACATGTTTTTTAGTATATGTTGTATAAAAATCATCAATATATTGATATCGCTTAGCATGATCTTGTTTTAATTCATCAATGGTCACACAGTCTCTCCAGTATTCAAAAAATATTTTTTTTGAAAAAGATTGATATCTTATTAAACTTGTTAATACAGTACACTCCTTACCATCTAATACTGCATACATAGGCAATTTTACGCGATATCGATCAGAGACGTCTTGACATGACCAATGCACCCACATAAGATTTGGTGAAAAAGGTCCATGAAACAAGAATATTTCTTCGTTATTTAATGATTTCTGAAGTAGTTCTACTAGATTTTTATTTATATCAATCATAATGAGTAAATTTATCTATTAATAATCTTTATTATCCCATTATCAGCATCCACCTCCACTTCATCGCCATCTTTCAAGATCTCAGTAGCAAACTTAGTACCAATAACACATGGCTTGTTCAGTTCACGAGCAACGATTGCAGCGTGGCAAGTAATACCACCTTCGTCCGTAATAATTGCAGCAGCTTTTTTCATAGCAGGGACGAATTCCGGAGTCGTCATCGCAGAAACCAGAATCTCACCTTCTTGTATTTCATTAATCTGATCCTTTCTTTTTAAGATTCTAACCTTTCCTTTTCCGAATCCTTTATTTCCAATCTGCCCTTTCAGTGTTGTCATGTCTATTGTTTCAAGAGTTTCTATATTGAATTTATATTCTAGATGATGAGATCGAAATTCGGAAAGTGATCCAATATCAATTGTATGACCTACCATTACTGACGCACGTTTGCGATCTTCTAATATTTCCCGAGATGGCGGATTATCGATTTCATTTCCCAAGAGAGTATTCTCAAGACCCTTGAGTTCTGGATAGATGGCGCTGATACTTGCACGGATCACATCATCACATGTTCCAAAATATTTATCAACATCTCGTATTTTAAGTGCACGTTCACGAATCAGGGCAGGTGTACGTTCATCAACACCTGAATAGTACATGAAATCAAACGCATACATATATTCGTGCGCCAGTCGTATAAATTCTTTTAATTCTCCTAATGAGGTAACAAATCCCTTGTTCCAATATTCTTGAATATGAGAAAGCTCCCGCTCGTGCTGATCAAGCATTCCAGGAATAAATAACGGGTCTGATTTTATTTTCTCTTGCAACGTATCCAAAATCCATGGTGTCGCCTGCGAATTTTCCCATACTTCAATAGCTCCATCATTCATATAGAAAATTACTGGTGGAACAAATGGATTTTGCTTGCCACCATATCTAGTGAATTTATTCAAGACAACTTCATACCATCCTTCTTGCATGATGTAGGTATAATCTCGCGTATATTCTTTATGGAAACCTATTGTATTTTCAGTTTTTTTTAAAATTCTTACAATTCCATTGTCAGCATCTACTTCAATCTCATCTCCATCTTTTAAAATCTTCGTAATATCTTTTATAGCAATGATACAAGGTTTTCCAAGTTCACGCGAAACAATCGCTGCATGACTAGTAATACCACCTCTTCCTGTAAGAATTGCGGATGCCATTCTCATCAACGGCACAAATGTTGGAGATGTTTCCACTGTCACCAAAACTTCTCCCTCTTTGAATGTGCTAAATTCTTTAGCAGAACTAATAATTTTTACGGTCGCTATTACCTTTCCTTTTGATGCACCAATACCTTTTAATTCATTAGAATGATTATTGTCATGATTGTTAACATACAAATCGTACACCATAGAGTATTCACTATCTTTTGTAGTCAAAATAATTTCTGTTCCATCAGTATCAATCACACAGAAAAATGGATTTTTTCGCTCAAGAATTGTATTCTTATCTTTAATTTCGTGATTTGGATGTTTTACTACCTGGATAAGTTCCTGTGGGGTAAGTAGTAATATATCTGCATATTGAAGTCCGTTTTTCTGTGCGATCGTTGAAAACACGCTATGCATGCGTTCTGCCATCATCATTTCCATCATTGTTGCCTGTGCGCGATAATATGCTGAGTTTACTGATATAGAAACCAAACCATCACTTTCATCAGTATTTCCGTGATGTGATTCTATGTAATTTTTGTTTGCAACATTGTTAATTTCTTCAGCTAATCGTTTCTCTGCATATACTCGATCAATTGGTTCTCCAATCCATTTGCTAATGCGTGCCCAGGAATACTTTTTCAGATATGTATCAATCGCGCCTTTCAATTCAGTATCAGAATCGATAATAGCGGCAAGTTCTGTCAATTTATTTTCACCATATTTTCCTACAAATTGCTCAGCGATTGTTCGCATGGTCGCAACTTCTTCCTCGATCCATGATTCCCGCAAATATGGATGAACTCTTTCAAATAAATCCGCCTCTGTTTCAACATATCCCATTTTCTTTGCGAGAGGTGAGATCTGGTTTCCAATAATTGTGGTCGCTGTCCAGAATCCGATAAAGTCCATATATTTTTTAAAGAGTGACTCAAAATCCGCCATGATATCTTCATCGCCTTTAGTAAGTCTCTTCATAATATCTGCAAAGACATTTTTTCCTTCTGTATCAATTCGTGACGCCAAATCTTGTAATGAATTTTCTTTGTAAAGTTGTTCCAAATATCTGTTCAATTCCTGAAATGTTTTTATTTGATGATACGCAAATCCATCAATCGTAAAAATAGTTCCCAGATCACATTCTGGTGCCATGCGTTTAACAATCTCTCCTTGACTCCAGTGAGTAAACATTCCCCAGATTAATGGAGGTTGAATCCATCGTCCATCCTCAACCCATACTTCTTTATTTAAAATATTTAAGTCTTGTAAGATGTTTTTACTTTTAATATTTTCCGTTTCATTGGAATTATTTAATTTTATTAGCGTACATGCACTTGCGTTTACCGTTACTATGGTTCCCTCTGAAAACATATTTCGCGCATCTTTCATTCCAACAACACATGGAGTCTTGAATTCACGAGCTACCACCGCTGCATGACATGTAAGTCCACCAAATTCAGTCACGATTGCACCTGCCTTTTTCATTCCTAGCAAATAATCAACTGTCGTAGCCTGACATATCATAATGTCACCTTGTTGTATCTTTGATATATCAGAAACTGAGTTAACGATTTTAACAGCACCAGTAACAATCCCGGGATAGGCACATGATGCAGAACTGTTCAATGTTACTAATTTTTGATTAAGGAAATTTAGAATATCATATGACTCATTATCGTACACAAAGAACTTCTCAGAAAAATCTTCATTAGGTTCCTCGATCGAGTTTACCGTCTTTCGTTTTTGAATAATTGATTTGTAATCAAAAGTAGAATCACTAAACGCTTGATTAACTTCACTAATATAAAGATATTTGAAATCGATTTCACCGAGGCCTAAGTCTTGTGCCATCAATTTATAGAGAGCTGGCGCATAATGTGAGACATATCCATTAAATATTTCAGCCTCGTCTTTAGTTAATGATACCAGTCCGAAATCTATGAAGTACTGAAGTTCTTCTTTTGTAAAACCATATTGATCGTTATATTTTTCAATAGTATCTACACGATGTTTTTTATGTTGTTTCCCTTCTTCTAATTTTTTCTTTAATTCTTCAATAGTATGTTCTTTGAGAGTCTCATCGATTTCAGAACTATAGTGATCTGCACCCCAACGGTCGCCATAACAAAATACAGGAATATGCCCCCACGTCTCTGCGAGTTTTTGTGATTCATTATTAATTTCAGACATTCCTTCTGAAATCCTTATTGCCGCATCAATTACATCAAGATATTCAAAAAACGAACTTGAAGGAGTCTCTGGTTGAACGAGAGCTGCAAGTACTGTATTAAATTCTTCACTTTCTTTTCCTGTAGGAATCTTTTTCTCAAGTATTTCGTACAATTTTGCCTGCCAAATATCTGTTGAAATATAACCATAGAGATCATATGGAAGAACCTCCCATAGATATTCAAATCGTAGGTTGAATAACTCCAATCGATTTTCTTTGGAAAGTTTACTAAAATCTTTTCCTTTGAAATACTCATCAACTTTTCTCTCAAGATCTGCACGTTTTGGATAAAAGGTCTCTTGGAGTTTTTGGAAACTATTTAATCCATTTCTTTCTTTATATTCTTCTGCAGCATTAAATAGCCGAGCGGGTTGACGTTTAGGCGTAAGTACATAATCCAAAACTCCCTCGGGAACAATCTCGAAATACTGCATAGTTCCCTTCTGAACACCAAACAATTCAAAGAACTTATCATTATGTTTCTGGTTGTGCCAATTTTCACAATCTAACGGATAAAGATTAGGGTATACACCCAACTTAAGAACACCTTCTTTAAAAGCATTGTATCGTTCACCTGGATCAAACTGCTGAACATTACTGAGCGTCGTAATCGGTCTACTTTGCACAATATAAAACTTCCCACCCTCAAATGCCCACTCAATATCACATGGGAATCCGTAGTGGTTTTCGATTGCCATGATAATTTCAGAGAGAGTTAGAATTTCAGAATCATTAAATACTTGTGTGTTTCCTTTTTCAGGAATATCTAGCCATTCATTTCCCCCGCCCGCCTTGCGATACATTGCTCGTGTTTGGTTGGAAACATTGATATCAATAATCTCGCGAGGCTGTTTAGTGATAACATAAGAATCTGGGGTGACAGATCCAGATACAATAGCCTCACCAAGTCCAAACCCTGCCTCGATGATGATCTGGTTCCTGTCTTCGGTTACTGGATGTACAGAAAAAGCAATTCCTGATTTCTCGGAATTAACCATTTTTTGGACTACTACCGCAACAGATATTTTAGTAGTATCTAATCCTTTTTCAAAACGATAAAAAATTGCACGAGGGGTAAAGAGTGATGCCCAGCAATGTTGTACTTTTTCAAGGAGTGTATCTTGTGTAGTGTTTAAATATGAATCAAGCTGTCCTGCCCATGCATGGTCTGCTCCGTCTTCGGCTGTGGCACTTGAACGAACTGCGACGAACTGCGAATCAAGGATAGCGAACTGTGATTCTATTTCTGTTTTAATATCATCAGGCATTGACGCATGTTTAATAAGCTCCTGGATTTTCTCAGAAGCTGATTCAACAGACGAAATTGTTTTATGGTCAACCGATTCTAAAATTGCATCAATTTCTTGAATGAGGTCTGATTTATGGAGAAATTCATCGAATGTAGTTGAGAGAACGACAAAACCATCTGGCACAGGAATACCAGCACTCAGCATTTCGCCGAGTGAAGCACCCTTACCACCGGCAATATCTGAGTCTTTTTTTGAAAGTTGTGAAAATGGTTTTGTAAACATAGATTATTGAAATTATTACTTATAAATATGAAAATACCGAGAAAAACAAGGCTGTTTTTACCCCCATATTATAAAAATTATTTTATCATAAAACAACTCTTAAATAAAGGTATTTTTAAGATTTCATAATTAAAAAAATATTGATAAAAAACTATTTTAGGTAAGTAAAAAAGGATCAACCGCAATGGTTGATCCTTTTATTATATTGTCTATTGGCTATGCCAATTACTGGATAGACGCCAGTAAAAAAACTTTGCCACAGACTTTTTTTAATCATTAAAACTATCTTCAAACTTGGTAACCCAACAAATGTGTGATTTACTTTCAGATTGAGAAAAAACCTCCTTCCCTATAATTTCCATTATAGTTTGAATTGAATCCTTTAGACTTCCAGAGTTGTCAATCTTAATCACACCATTCTTTTCATCAAAATACAATGGATTGAGATCCCTATTATAATCTGAAGCATCACGATTAGCGAGACTATTATAGACAAAATCCCAGCCTTTCTCTGAACCAGTTAATTCTAACTGTCTTCTTTTGGCACGAATTTCTAACTCAGCGTCAATAAAAAATTTATATTGTGCAAAAGGAAAGACATGTGTAGTCATATCACGACCTTCACAGATAAAAAACATATTACCTGATCCATAGACTGCTTTCATTTGTAAATCAAATACAACATCACGAACTGGTGCTAACTTTGCATATTCTGCAATTTGTTCAGTTACTTCTTCTGTTTGAAAACTTTTTTCATGTTGTAAAATTTTTACATAGTCAAAATTCTTTCTACTATATTCCAACCCCTCATTAATAGTTTTAAAATAATGCAACATCATTTGTTTTGTAATATACCTATACAATAAACCTGAATTTATATGTACTCCGTTACAAATTTTTGCAGTATGTGACGAAATTGTTCCCTTACCAGATGCTGCGGTGCCGTCTATGGCAATCATGACACCCCCCATTTTCTTGAAGATAATTCCTGCGATTTGAGCAAAGGTTTTATTAATTGATTCTGCAGTAATACAGTAATCAAACTTGTCTGAAAACTTGCATTCATAGTCAACAAATCTTTGCATCCGTTTTTCAACTTTTTCAATAGACATGTCCTTACGACTCGTAAGCCTTCTTTTCAATTCATCAATAGACAGTGGATCCAAAAAAATAGTAATTAGGTCAGGGTAGATTTTTTTCAAAGCAACTGCTCCATCTACTTCGATATCAAAAATCACGCTATGATTTGTGATATCGCATTCTGATTTAAGCGTTCCATAAAAATCACCATGGTGTTCTGACCATTCAGCAAATAGTTCTAGTTCGATTTTTTTCTGAAAATTCTCATGAGAAATAAAGTAGTAATCCCTACCATCTATTTCTGTGTCTCGTTTTTTTCGAGTAGTACACGAAATTGAAAGCTTCAAACTCCCTGCAGGAAAAATTTCCATTGATTTTGCAATTTGCGTGGTTTTACCCACACCAGAGCCTCCAATAAGTGCAACTCCGATGTTTCTTAATCTATATCTATTATTTGTATTCATTTGATAAGGAATTTTAAAGTTTTTGTATATTTTTTTTCAATATAGTATTATGCAAATATTCACAATAAAGTCAATCTATGGTAAAGTTAGAATATATGAAAATCCTCGCTATAGAGACATCGTGTGATGAAACATCATTATCACTTTTGTTAGGAGAAAAAAACCTCTCAGAAACTGTGTTTACCGTACTGGGTGATATAACCCAAACCCAAATAGATATGCACCGTGAATTCGGTGGTGTATTCCCTACGGTGGCAAAACGTGAACACCAGAATAGTTTAGTTCCTATTCTTATGAAACTATGCGATTTTACTGTAGATGAAATACCGACTACTCTTGATAATGAAAAAATTAATACGATTAAACAAATATTAGACCGGGAACAACCCTTGCAAGAATTATTCGTACAGCACCTATTAAACAAACCGAATCCTGGCATAACCCATATCTGTGTAACCAGTGGTCCAGGACTGGAACCTGCTCTTTGGGTAGGAATCAGTTTTGCACGAGCACTCGGAGTATTATGGGATATTTCTGTTATCCCTGTAAACCACATGGAGGGACACATATTGTCGGTACTGGCTCCTGAAAAGAATATGTCTGCAGATACACATAGTTTTACGGTCACTGAGACATCATTATCGTTTCCCACACTAGCTCTTTTAGTTTCTGGTGGACATACCGAACTGGTATTAGTGCGTGGCATAGGAGATTACAAAATTATCGGTAAAACAGTCGATGATGCAATAGGTGAAGCATTCGACAAGGTTGCCCGTGTACTGGGATTACCCTATCCAGGAGGTCCAGAAATTTCAAAACTTGCAAAACTATATCATGATAATATTCTGGTTCAGTCGTCTCCTACATCAGGAACTGGGACTATATCTGCCGGAAATCTATTTCCTCGTCCTATGATCCATAATGGTAATTATCAATTTTCTTTTTCAGGATTAAAGACAGCGGTACTGTATTATGTAAGAAATTTATTACAGGGACGAACTGATCAAGTGTTAACTGATACTGAAAAACAATACATTGCCTATGAATTCCAAGAAGCTGCAATAGATGTTATTATTAAAAAAACCCTCCGCGCCATGGATGAATACGGTATACAAACAATAGTAGTCGGTGGTGGTGTTGCAGCGAATACTCACCTGCGTACAGAACTGGTCAATCATGTTCATACAAAAAATCCTCCTTGTAGGGTACTATTTCCTACTCGTGAACTGTCTACCGACAATTCACTCATGATAGGTTTAGCTGGATATTACAAAATATCACGAGATCCAGAAAAAAAATACGAGACAATTACTGCAGATGGAAACTGGGAATTATCATAATTTAGCTCAATAGGAAATATTGACGCAAGAATTGTTTAGTATATGATGAGAATACTTGAAAATATTCAAGTATGGGTGTGTAGCTCAGTTGGTTAGAGCACAGAGCTTATACCTCTGCGGTCGATGGTTCGAG
>CAZGCO010000005.1:40292-57297 GCA_964524475.1 uncultured Candidatus Saccharibacteria bacterium | reverse complement strand
GGGGTGATACATCTCGCTATGGTGCACGATGTGTTTGGATATTGGACATTAACCAAAGGAGGTATCGAAGAAAACGAGAGTCCGGAAGAAGGAACACAGCGTGAAGTTAAAGAAGAAATTGGTATTGATGTTACGGTTATTGCAAAATTAGGTGAAAATGAATATATTGCAAACCATCCAGAACGTGGCAAGGTCCGCAAACACGTGACATATTTCTTGGCAGAAGGAGTATATACACCACTCACACTCGAGGTAGGTAGTGGGGGATTAAACGACGCAAAGTGGTTTACCTTGGCAGATATATCGGGACTTACTATGTATGATGATGTTACCCAGATAATTATGCTAGCTATTGAAAAGATTAATACATTTTAATTTTATGAAAGATTTTTCCGCACTCCAAGAAAAACTCCATATTACCTTTAAAAACCCTACACTTATTATGCAGGCGTTTTTGCATCGGTCATATTTGAATGAACATGCAGGATTAGATATGGACCATAATGAACGAATCGAATTTTTAGGAGATGCAGTACTGGAATTATCGGTAACACATTATTTATATCATCATTTCCCTGGCAAACCTGAAGGTGATTTGACTGCTTATCGCGCGGCACTTGTAAACACACAAACAATTTCTGACGCTGCACGAAAACTTGGGTTCGATGATTATTTGTTATTATCTCGAGGTGAAGCAAAAGACACGGGTAAGGCTCGTGGATATATTCTTGCAAATACATTCGAGGCGTTTATTGGTGCATTATATTTGGATCAAGGATTCGAAGCAGCAAATGGTTTTATTTTGGCACATTTGATACCTGAACTGGAACAGATTATTGAACACGGATTATGGCGTGACGCAAAGAGTTATGTTCAAGAAAAAGCTCAAGAATTGGAATCAGTAACACCATCGTATAAAGTTCTACACGAAGTAGGACCTGATCATGACAAATTGTTTACTGTGGGAATTTTCTTTAAAGACAAGAAAATAGCCGAAGGACGTGGCAAGAGTAAACAAGAAGCAGAAACCGATGCTGCAAGAAATGCATTAGATAAAAAAGGATGGAATTAGATTATAAAAAAAGCCACGTGAGTGGCTTTTTTTATAGGTACTGTTATAATAGATAGCAATTATGGCACTTGTATTTAAAAAATTAGAAATGCACGGATTTAAATCTTTTGCAAAAAAGGTAGTTTTTGAATTCCCAGGATCAGTGACTGCAATTGTTGGACCAAATGGTTCGGGTAAATCAAATGTCGTTGAAGCAATTCGGTTTGTATTGGGTGAACAATCTGCAAAATCTCTCCGTAGTAAAACAGGGGCGGATTTGATATTCAAGGGTTCTGCAAAAATTCCACACATGAATCGTGCGTCGGTTACCATTACTTTTGATAACACAAAACGTATATTTCAGTTGCCAGGATTGACCGAAACAGGTGGACCGAATCTTGATTTTGATGAGGTAACTATTTCGCGTGAAGTCGTCGCTGATGGTGGTCAAGTATACCGTATTAATGATACCGAAGTCCGCATGAAAGATATTCATGAACTTATTGCAGGTGTTAATATTGGTACCTCAGGACATCATATTATTTCTCAAGGAGAAGCAGACCGACTATTAAACGCAAAACCAGTTGAACGACGTGAAATGCTAGAAGAATCTTTAGGTTTGCGATTGTATCACTATCGTATTCGCGAGGCAGAACGGAAACTTGAAAAAACAAAAACACATATTGAACAGGCAGAATCATTACGCCGTGAATTGGCTCCACATATAAAATTCTTGAAAAAACAAGTAGAGAAAATCGAGGGTGCCCAGGTGTTGCGTCATGAATTGGAACAATTATATCGAAATTATTTGTCTCATGAGGGGAGTTTTTGTAAATATGCATTACAGCGTATTCATGGACGTATGGGTACAGTACATGCTGATATACAGACACAAGATATATCTTTGCAAAATCTGCCATCTGATCATGAATATCAGGATAGTGTAAGAAATAGGGAACAACATATTGCAGGATTACGGAATGACTTGCGAAATTTGGTTAATCGTCAGGCAGATATTATTCGTAGTCAGAGTCGTGCCGAAGGAATGTTAGAAATCATTGATACACCAGCCCCAGTATCAGTAACTAATTCTATTAGTCGTGAACAATTGGAAGCTTCTTTACATCAAATACTATCAGAAATACGAAACATATCATGGTCACATATTACTGATATTAGTGGACATATAAACGAATTATTTCAAAACTGGAAACAGGGACTTTGGGAGCAATCATCACCTAATAGTGAATCATCATCAAAAAGAAATGAAATCCTGGGCAGTATTGCAACAGGGCAAGCTGAATTAGTACAGATAGAAAATCAGATAAAGAACCTGGAACAAACATTACAAATAGAAACAGAAAAACTGGATACATTACATCATAATTTCCGTGATCAAGAAATGACCAGACGCACTTTGTCAGAATCTAAACATACATTACAGCGTGAGATGGATCAATTACAGCATGAAGAATCACTGATTAAAGAGCGTATTGTGGAATTAGAATCAGAATATGTTGACGCTATAGCATGTATTGGTGCACATATGGTGAACATAAAATCAGAAATAATTTCTGAAACAGAAATATTATCTGCTGTTGATTTACGGTCTCTTCATACACAAATTCATCGGAACAAAATAAAACTCGAGGAATCAGGTGTCAGTGGGGGTACCGAAGTTATTTCTGAATACGAAGAAGCTATTGCACGAGACAATCATCTGGCTGGTGAAATTATTGATATTACGAAAACATTTAATGACTTAACAGAAACTATTACGCAATTACAGGAAAAACTTTCAACTGATTTTATATCAGGATTATCACGGATAAATACAGAATTTAAGAAATATTTTGAATTAATGTTCGGTGGAGGTCATGCATCACTGTCATTGGTAACTATAGACAAGAAAAAGAAGAAAACAACCGACGAATCAGGTGAGTTATTAGAAGAAATTGATGGGGAGAATGACGACAAAGAAACCGGTGTAGATATTGATGTGAATCTTCCTCGTAAAAAGGTAAAAGACCTAGACATGTTATCCGGAGGTGAACGATCATTAACATCTATTGCGCTTTTGTTTGCATTATCACAGGTAAACCCACCACCATTTTTGGTATTAGACGAAACTGACGCAGCATTAGACGAGGCAAATAGTCGCAAATATGGTGATATGATAGAAAGATTAGCAAGAGAGACACAATTGGTTGTGGTAACCCATAATCGCGAAACAATGTCTCGTGCAAATATATTATTCGGAGTGACCCTGGGTACGGATGACGCATCTACTGTACTGTCCGTCAGTTTTGACGAGGCAGGTCAGTATGCAAAATAATATATTTTTTTATGAAACGTATCGTAATAGTAAATGATAAAATGCAGACAGAATATACCTATGAGTGTACTCAACCTGTAGGGAAAAATTTTGACCCACGATTTCGCCCGCAATTAACTCCACAGCAAATGCTTGCTCTGGGTGTATTCGGGGGTATCTATATGCGTGATTGTACTGATGAATTTCCCGCAGAATGGTTTACGGATGCCAAGTTTGCAACAGGAAACACATACGATAAAACATTAAATTGTTTCGGAGTACGTGCGTCACAATCGCTTTCAGAATGGAGACGTAAAGGATGGATACATCCAGAAGACCCGCGTGGATGGTTTCAGTGGTACTGTCGGTATTACATGGGACGTCGTATACCAGGAGAGGATGATCGACAAATCCGTAGATGGATGAATATGCGCAGGCATATTTTGGCAGTCGTAACAAACTGTAAGCCAGGTGACATCTATTGTCGTCCTCGCCAACGTCAGGCTATTCTGCATTGGGCATATGATAGTAGATTGATTTAGATAAAAAACACTCTCAAGAGTGTTTTTTATCTTTGTGGATTTTTTATGATTCGGTATTTTTTTATTAATGGATATATATGTTTCAAGAAATCAGTATTGTGTTCCATAGGATATGATATTGTCATACTGAAACGTACTTGTTGGTGGTAGTGTTCATTTTTCTTGATACGTCGTTTTACAGGATTAATTCGTTCGGTAATGGTAGTAATCCATGAATATGATTTAAAAACTTTTTGTAAAAATGCATGTTCATGATTAATATCATCTGGCAAGATAATAGATTCAATACGCAACAGTATGTATTCAGGGGGCAGATGATAATGTGTTGAGAGTAATTCTTCAGATTTTCTCTGCTCTGTTTTGTTTTTCATAAACAATTCAGGGAGTTCGTTTTGTTTAGATTGTATGAGTAGTGGTCCAACACTATGATATTGCATAAAGTTTCTATACATTGTGGTGTCGGTATCATATGAAGGATTACTCGATAATCCTTCTAGAGAAATAATAATAATCAAACCAACTGAGCTAATAAACGGTACATATGCTGGGGTAGTGACGATGATTTCTGTGTAATTGGTTTCTTGTGTATAGGGAGTCAGTTTTTTTATTGTCGTGACATGATTACTGTCTACGATATATTTCGGGATATCATAGAGCGTTTGTAATTCTGAAATTGATGTATACACCATTTCAGTAGTATAACCCAATGGTTTTAATATTCCTCTGCATAGAGGACAAAAATCAACTACAGGTGTTTTTGTATTACAGGTGTGACATAAAAATACACGCCCTTGTTTTTTATTTTTTACAACCAGGCTTTGTACATGACCACAGGTGGCACAACATGCAGTATACGAACAGTCTTCACAAGTTAGTGATCCAGCTATTCCTGTACGGTGGGTGATACAGAGTATTCGTTTTCCTGACGCTCTCATTTGTTGTATATGGGTAATTGTGTCAGGATGAAACGGTGTACCAGGTATTTTGTTTTTTGGTGTAATGATATGATGTAATACCGGATAATTTTCTTTTTTTGATTCTAATGGTTTTGTAACAACTAACTGTTTTTCTGTTATACGAGAATAATTACTAATATCCGCATAAGAGAAAAAACTATCATATATAGTAATAGTATGTTCACGATTGGTGAGTATATGTTTGCAGAATATAATCAATGCGTGACGGATATCAATAATAGGATTAGTTTGGTGGTGGATATAAGCAGAGTGACTATTATTGGTAATATGCACATGAAACGGTTTATTATGTTGTATATGTTCATAGAGCGTCGACAATAACATATCTGGGGTGATAACGACTATGGTGTCCCGGGTATTTTTAGAGGTATAAATTTTCAGGTGCGCAGAAGTAGGTACGATGACAATGTGAGTATCAGATGATAATTCACATATATCAAAATCATATTCTGCAAGACTGATAGAGAGAGGGATGGTTTGGGATTTTGTCATTCCTGATTCAGATAGTGTCTCATTACTTTTTAATAACTGTTTGTACTGTGTATCTATAAAATATGCAGCAACATATCCCAATGGTTGAAATGTTTCATTGGCAATATTCACAATGGATGTATATATGTTTGTATCTAATACCCATGCATTATGTAATGTTTCAGTATCTATTTTGCGAAGCATGAAATCATTATTTTTTATAACACTCTTCATGTCGCGAATATCTGTAGACATGATTACGAGTCCAGTAATCATACGATTACTAAATGGTATTTCAATGATGGTTCCAGGTATTATATAGGTACGTGAAAAAAAAGGAATTTCAGTAAATTCCAAGGGAATATTTATTGTAATAGGGGTAATAGTGATATGGAACATGTGAGATTATACGAGTACAGTATAAAACACTTGAAATAAAAAACTAGACTAGAAAAAAACCTTGAAATATGTATACTGAGCCCATATATGTCATTATTCAGTAAAAAAATAGGAATCGACCTGGGGACAGCAAATACCTTGGTATATATGCCTGGTAAGGGTATTATTCTGAACGAACCATCGGTTGTGGCTATTTCTGAATATGACCACAGTATATTGGCTATTGGTATTGAAGCAAAAGAAATGATTGGAAAAACCCCTGACAGTATTATTGCATATCGTCCTATGCGTGACGGGGTTATTGCTGACTATCGTGTGACCGAAGCGTTGCTCCGATATTTTATTACCAAAGCATTGGGTAAGTGGGGATTAATGAAACCAGAGGTTATGATATCTGTTCCTGCAGGTGTTACCAGTACCGAACGTCGTGCAGTGATCGAGGCAGCTGTTCGTGCTGGGGCAAAGGTAGCCCATGTCGTACGTGAACCTATTGTGGCAGCTATTGGTGCGGGTATTCCCATTTATGAATCCCAGGGACACATGGTTGTGGATATTGGTGGTGGTACAACAGATGTTGCGGTAATTGCTCTGGGAGGTATTGTTGCATGTACATCAGTAAAATGTGCAGGGAATAAGATTGATCGTGCTATCAGTGACTATATGAAGAAAAAACATAATCTAGCTATCGGAGATAAAACTGCAGAAAGAATTAAAATGAAAATAGGTGCAGGAATTATTTTACCAGAAGATTTAGAAATTATTGTTAAAGGCCGTGATTATGTATCAGGATTACCCCGATCAATCACCCTGGGAACACGCGAAGTGGTAATAGCTATTCATCATGAACTAGAAGAAATCATACAAGCAATAAAGGAAGTATTACATTTGACACCACCCGAATTGGCTGCAGATATTATAGACAATGGTATTGTATTAACAGGGGGTTCGTCACAGTTACGTAATTTAACTGACCTTATTTTCCAAGAAACTGGTGTAAAGGCACGTGTTGCCGATGAACCATTGTACTGCGTGGTAAGAGGTATTGGTGAGGCATTGACCCATATGGAACTCTATAAACGTGCGTTAATATCAAAAAGATAATCAAAATAATAAAAAATCCTTGATTCACAAGGTTTATTTGTGTGGAAAAACTGTGGATGTATTGTCAATATCTTTTGTGTATGGTAACATAAATACCTTGCATGTTTTTTGCTTGTGGGGTATATTCGTATGGTCACTCGAGAGGGTGATAATAGTTTTCCACAAGTATATCATAATAATAATGTAAGTACTTGACTTATATTGTTATTATGATATAATATACCCACGATAGTTACTTGAGAAAATAAATAGATTTCAAACTAGAAATCACAAAGGGATTGAGGTCTCGCGGTCTGCTTTGTGGTCAGAGGATGTATTGGGTCGTAGACTTGTATCTACGATACCTGAGACTCTCCTTATGGCTACCGGGCGCTCAATGTTTTCGAATATTGAGAGATGTCTTTGTGATTTCTGTTTTGAAACAAAAAAACAACATGTTACACATGTTGTTTTTTTTTTTGTAAAAAAGTTTTTTTTATGTATACTGGTGTACATGATAGAACGAAATGGGAAAACATATTATCCAACAATAGGACTTGAAATTCATGCAGAACTTGCTACTAATAGTAAGATGTTTTGTAGTTGTATAAATAATCCCGACGAAGAAGTACCAAATAAAAATATTTGTCCTGTATGTATGGCTCATCCTGGGACGCTTCCAGTACCTAACAAACAAGCTATAGAAAATGTTATAAAAGTAGGACTTGCAATACATGGGACAATTGCAGATTTTTCTGAATTTGATCGTAAAAATTATTTTTATCCTGATATACCAAAGGGGTACCAGATTTCTCAATATAAATACCCAATCGTTTCTGGTGGGGAACTTGCTGGTGTAAAAATTACTCGTATTCATTTGGAGGAAGATACTGCTAACAGTAAACATGACCGGGGTGATTACTCGCTGGTGGATTTTAACCGTGCAGGGGTACCATTGATGGAACTCGTAACAGAACCAGTAATTCATGATGCTGATACAGCTATGAATTTTGCGAAAGAATTTCAACTTCTTCTCAGAACATTGGGTGTTGCACATGCGAACATGGAAAAGGGTGAAATGCGTGTAGAATTAAACCTTTCTATTTCAGATAAACCTGATGTATTAGGAACAAAGGTTGAAATTAAAAACCTTAACAGTTTTAGTGTGGTTGGCAAGGCAGCAGCGTACGAAATTGATCGTATGATAGCGTTATACGAGGTGGGTAAGGTTGATGAAATTGTCCAGGAAACACGTGGTTGGGATGAAAACAAGCAGTCAACATTTTCACAACGTAAAAAAGAAAATAGTAATGATTATCGGTATTTTCCTGATCCAGATATTGCAAAAATGTACTTGTATAAAATGTTCGATCTTGTAGAATTACAAAACGGATTACCAGAATTACCATATCAAAAACGCGCGCGATATGCAGAGAATTATGGCATCAAACCTGAAGACATCGAAAGCTATGTTACTGATAAACAGTTAGGAGGATTTTTTGAGGCAGTATCAGGTATTTTAAATGATAAAGAATCAATTAAAATCGCATCAAACTATATCACCAGTGATATGCTTGGACTACTCGCAAAAGATAGTACCCTAACTATCCCAAGTCCAGAAAATTTTGCAAAACTTATCCAGATGAATGTTACAGGAGATTTAAATTCTCGCGGTACTAAAGATATTCTTGCAATGATATTGAAAGCCGATACTGATCCAGAAATACTTGCAAATGAACACGGCATGATTCAGAAAAATGACCCAGAAGCTTTGCGTGCCATGGTCCAGTCAGCTATTGATAATAATCCATCAGTAGTTGCTGAATATAAATCTGGAAAAGAACAACTTCTTATGTTTTTTGTCGGTCAAGTCATGAAAGAGTCAAAAGGTTCAGCAAATCCAGGAATGGTACAGGAGTTATTGAAAGAATTGTTGAAATAAAAAACCAATAATTATATGGATATATTACTAAAAAAACTAAACAGTGATGATTGGAAAATTTATCGCGATATTAGACTTGAAGCACTCCAAAATGACTCAAGTGCTTTTGGTGGTGAATATGCATATGAAAACAAAAAAGATAGACCTTACTGGGAGAAAATACTTACGAGCGAAAAAACAGTAGTCTTAGGATTATTTTTTCAAACAAAATTAATTGCTATAGGTAAATTAAACTACTGGGAAAATGAAAAAGAGTATGCGATATCAGCAGTATATACTAAAAAGGAATATCGTGGAAAAGGTTTTTCAAGACAAATTTTTAATGAGTTAATTTCAATAGTAGAAAAATTAAAAGAAAAATATGTCGTACTTATTGTAAATACAAATAATCAAGTTGCAATCGATTTTTATACATCATTAGGATTTGAAATCAAAGAAGTTTTATATAATCAAAAAATGGGTGACGGGAATTATTATGATGAGTTATATATGATAAAAAATTTATGAAAAACCTCGAAACATTTTTAAAACAACTTGATGAATTAGAGTTAAATCCTGATGAATATTGTATTGTCAGTAGTGGTTCACTTGCAGTACGAAATATTCGTGATTGTAGTGATTTAGATATATTAGTTACTAAAGAATTATTTCATGAACTTGAAAAAAGGTTTCCTGAAAATAAAAGAACATTAGAAAATATTGGAGATGTTATTTCTTATAAAAATATTGACTTCTTTTTCTTTTTTAAAGAACATGAAAAATATACACGTAGTCATCAAATAAAAAATGCAGATATAATTGATGGTAAAAGATTTCAAAATTTAGAAACTATTAAGTTTTTTAAGAAAGATCAAGCAAGAGAAAAGGATTTGAAGGATTTAGAATTAATTGCAGACTATGAACATAAAATTTTAAAAAAATAAGTATTTTAGTAAGTATAAAAAAACGTATTTTGCTACTCGCTTTTTCTTGAATTTTTGCTATTATGAACTCTATGACCACACAACAAACAGCTCTAAAGCACGCACAAGAGGCAGTTGCCTTGGAAAACCCAAATTTACCCTTACCATTACGGTTCGAAGTATCATCTCCCGAAATTATTGAACGATTACTGTCAGTGACTGATTTAACAATGCCTTCTGATACTGAACGTAATATTATCGGTAGGGTATTTGACCAGGTGATGGAAAACCTAGAAAAAAATAATTTTGAAAATATTACTGTCATTCGTGGAGATGCGGTTGTATCAGCAGAAGATAACTTTGATAAGCTTCTCTTTTCTCCTGGGAACCCTGGTCGTTCATCGACATATACACGATACACTGACGAAAATCATATTTTGCGTACACATACTACTGCTCTCATTCCAGATACTTTTAAAAAACTAGACACAGCAAATCTGGGTAAGCAAACATTTGTATTACCAGGTCTTGTATATCGTCGTGATGTTATTGACCCACGACATTTAGATGTGTTCCATCAGATTGATGTATGGACACTACAAAATGTTGCAAAACATGGTAAAACAACACGGGCAGATTTATTACGACTGGCTGAAACAGTATTTCAGGCGGCATGTCCTGATGCGCAGATGGTTGTCTTGGAAGCACAACATCCGTACACCGTCGACGGTATCGAAGTGTATGCGCAGGTGGGAGATAAACAGATAGAGGTGTTTGAAGCAGGACTCATTCATCCACAAGTTCTCCGTAATGCAGGACTTGATCCAGAGCAATTCTCCGGACTTGCTCTTGGGATGGGAGTAGAGCGACTGATTATGGCACGTAAGAATCTTCCTGATATCAGATTTATTCGTTCAACTGACCCTCGTATTATAAAACAGATGACGAATATGGAACCGTTCAAATCAGTATCTGATCAACCTGCTATGTCTCGTGATATTTCATACTGTATTGATAAAAACTATTCCGAAGAAGATATTTGTGAGAAAATCCGAGATGCATTCGGTATTCATGCAGATCTACTCGAGGAAGTAACCATTATTGGACGAATTCATTATGTTGATATGCCTGAAATTGCTCGCGTGAAATTGGGTGCACATCCAGATCAGGATAATGTACTGGTAAGGATTATTCTTCGTCATCCTGATAAAACCCTCACGAAATCAGAAGCAGCAGTATTGTACGCCGATGCATATCCAAAGCTCCATCAGGGTGATACCGTAGGGTATTTATAGGACATAATAGAATCTTGCATTTTTTTGAAAAATCTGTATAGTAGTTCTATTATGATTACACTTAATGCAACATTACGAACTGAGAAAAAATTGATAGATGTCCGTACAGCAGGGGATATTCCTGCAGTAGTATATGGTTCAGGTATTTCAGATCCTGTATCTATTGTTATTTCTCGTGAAGATTTCAAACGAACATGGCGTGAAGCAGGTTCATCATCAGCAGTTCATTTGATTGTTGATGGAAAAACTTATTCAGTATTGATTCATGATTATCAAATCGACCCTGGAACTGATATGGTTATCCATGCAGATTTCTTGTCTATTGATATGAATACTGCGGTTACGGTATCAGTAGCTCTTGATTTCGTTGGTGTTTCTCCAGCAGTTAAATCAAGTCTCGGATCTCTTGAAAAAATGCTCCATGAAATTTCAGTAGAATGTTTACCAAAAGATCTTCCACATAACTTGTCAGTAGATATTTCATCTCTTGAAAATGTTCATGATCAAATCCATATTCGTGATATAGCTTTACCAACAGGTGTTGTTATTAAAGGACATGATGGAGACGATGTTGTAGCAGTTATTGCAGGAGCTCAAGAAGAAGTAGAATCAAGTGGTGAAATTGATTTTGATAGTATTGAAGTAGAACAAAAAGGTAAAAAAGAAGAAGAGCCAGAACAAGAATAATTTGTGTTATCAAAAAACTTTCCCAAAAGGAAAGTTTTTTGATATACTATAGTCTGACATTATGAAAAATATTTTTTCACGATTTATCGTTCTATGTATTATGATAGTTACAGTATTAGGGCCACTGGGGGTTTTTACTGTATATGCACAAACCGCAGAACAGGAAACTCAGCTCCGTGCAGAATTAGATCAATTACAGCGTGAAATTGCCCAAAAAGAATTAGAATTAAATAATCAAAAAAAACAGTCAGCATCTATTGGTCGTGACCTGTCGGTTATTCGTGGTGAAATCGAAAAAGCAAAATTACAGATATTAACAAAACAAAAACTTATTACTCAGTTGGGGGGTCAGATAAACCAAAAAGAAAAAAAGATAGATGAATTAGCTAATAAAAAAGACCGTGGACAAAAAAATCTGGCACAGATTTTGCGTAAAAAATATCAAATCGAACAAACGACATTACCTGAATTGTTTTTAGCAGGAAATACTGTTTCGCAGTATTTTATTGATCGTGATACATTTGATACATTAAATAAATCTCTCCAAAATAGTTTTCAGGTTATTCGTGAAGTAACTGCCCAAACCGACAAAGAAAAATCTCTCCTTGAAGAGAAAAAAGACAGTGAAGCAGATGTAAAATTTGCGTTGGAATCAGACAAGAAAAAAGTAGAAATCAAAGAGTCAGAAAAAAATAGCCTATTAGTAGCAAGTAAGGTTCAAGAAAAGAGTTACGAACAAATCATTGCAGATCGCAAGATACGTGCGGATAAAATCAGAAATCAATTATTCAAATTTGCCGGGGGTAGTACCAAAGCTATTCCGTTTGGTACAGCGCTTCAATATGCAAAAGAAGCTCAAAAAATCACAGGAACTCCTGCTGCGTTTGTGTTGGCAATACTCACTCAGGAATCAGCACTCGGGGCAAATGTGGGTCAATGTTATATTAGTTCTAAAAATGATGGAACAGGAACAAATGTTGCGGGTACAAAGACATATACTAATTCAATGAGTCCAACTCGTGATATACCACCGTTTTTAGATATTACCAGAAATCTGGGTATGGATCCGTATAAAACCGTTGTTTCGTGTCCTATTGCAGGAGTTAAAGGTTGGGGAGGGGCAATGGGACCTGCTCAGTTCATACCGTCTACGTGGAAAATATTTATTAACAGAATCACCGCAGTAACTGGTAGTGCGAATCCGTGGAGTGCCAGAGATGCTATTATGGCATCGTCTATGTACCTATCAGATTTGGGCGCAAGTAGTGGATATTCAGGACAGGTTCGGGCAGCATGTAAATATTATGGTACAGGTGGTGCAAGTTGTACGTACGGAAAACAGGTTATGGGGCGCGTGAATAAAATTCAGGCAGATATTGATGTGTTGGAACAGTAGGCTTGACAATATTTTTTTCTTGAGTATCATACGATTATGAATATAAATAAAAAAGAATAGAATGACTACAACATCATCAAGAAATAATTTTTTACCAGGACAAAGAGTCTCCGTGTTGTTAAAGGCAGGAGAAATTAAAGTAACTCCCAAAATTACTTTGAAAATCCCTGAGGGTTTTTCGGAAAAAATAATGGGACAAATTAGTGAGAACGACAAAACAAGGATTTTTATCCCAAAAGAAGCTGTTATCTCTCACGGACTCGTTGATAATGAGTCTTTGGAGAATATTGGCGTAAGGGTTATTATACCCCTTTCAGCTTGTAGTCATGCTGAATAATTGCAAATTATTTTAATAAAAGGCATGTACCCGAGAGGTGCATGTTTTTTTTGTAAAAAAGCTTTTGATATGCTAGTATAGATACATATGTTAGATATTAAATTTATTCGGGAAAATGCCGATATTGTCCGTGATGCATGTACTAAAAAACACATTACTTTTGATGTGGATGCATTACTTGCATTGGATCAAGTTCGATTACAAAAACTCTCTCTCGTTGAAACATTACGTGCAGAACAAAACACCGTTTCAGACCGTATTCCAACTAGTGGAGCAGAAGAACGAGTTACACTAATTGCACAAATGTCATTATTAAAAGAAGATCTCAAACAACACGAAAATGAACTCCGTGAAATCATGGATAGTTGGCAAAAATTGATGTTGCAGGTACCTAATGTTCCAACCGTAGACACTCCTGTCGGAATTGATGATACTGAAAATGCAGTCATTAGAACTTATGGTGAAAAACCAGTATTTAACTTTACTGTTAAAGAGCACGATGAACTAGGTGAGGCTTTAGGAATATTAGATATTGAAACTGCTGGTAAAGTAGCAGGGACAAGATTTGCTTACTTGAAAGGAGATTTGGTTTTATTACAATTTGCTCTTGTGCAAATGTGTTTCAGTGTATTAACAAATTCAGAAATAATAAAAGAAATTGCAAATAATTTAGGATTACACACTATTTCTACAAAACCGTTTATTCCTGTATTACCTCCTGTTTTTGTGAGACCTAGTGTTCAATTAAAAATGGCTCGCCTCATGACACCAGAAGAACACTATTCATTTCCTGAAGATGATTTAATGTTAATAGGTAGTGCAGAACATACACTAGGGTCTATGCATATGGACCATATTTTTAGTGAATCTGAATTACCTGTACGATATGTAGGCTATTCAACATCATTCAGACGTGAAGCAGGATCAAATGGTAAAGATACAAAAGGAATTATTAGACAACATCAATTTGATAAATTAGAAATGGAATCATTTTGTTTACCTGAAACATCACTCCAAGAACAAGAGTTACTCGTAGGAATCCAAGAGTATATCTTGAAACAATTAGAACTTCCTTATCAAGTAGTTTCAGTATGTACAGGAGATATGGGGTTTCCAGATAATAGACAATATGATATCGAAACTTGGATGCCAGGACAAAATAAATACCGAGAAACCCACAGTGCTGATTCTATAGGCGGTTTTCAAGCTCGTAGATTAAATACTCGTGTAAAAAGATCTGATGGAAATATAGAACATATTCACACTAACGATGCTACAGTTTTTGCTGCAGGGAGATTACTTGTCGCAATTCTTGAAAATTATCAACAACCTGATGGAACGATTTTAATTCCAAAAGTTCTCCAAAAATATGTTGGAAAAACCCATATTACCAAATAATACGGTTGCTCTGGATTTGAAAAAAAGGGAAGCATTGTCTGATGCTCGTTTTAGTCATGAACAGTCACATGAAAAACAAAAAAACCATACCTTGCGATGGTTTTTGGTTGTTAGTATATTCGTGTCAATTATTTTTTTTGGGATAGTTAATTTTTTAAAATCTCCACACCTGGGAGTAAGTGATATCAGTGTTGCAGGATTTGCAACCATTGATCCAGATGTTTTAAAAAAAACAGTATATGATTACAATCATCAAATAGGTAGTTTTGGTATTCCTGTAGGGAATCGTGTTACATTGTCGTTAAAAAAATTAGAAAAATACATATTAATGCAACATGCAGAAATAAAAACAATACATACGTATTTTTCTGACGCGCAGGTATTAATGATAGAAGGACAGGAGTATATCCCCAGCTATTTATGGTGTCAGGATGATATGAATTGTTTTTTTGCAAATGAAACAGGGTATTTGTATAAAAAGAGTAATCAGTATAGTGCGGGGGTATATGTTGTGTTTACAGGTATTTTGCAAAATCCCGACACTCCTATTTTGCGGAATAATATCTTTAAAGATACTACCACACGTGATTTTGTCATAGGATTAATGCAAGTATTTGATACTCATGGTTTTTTTATCACTCATATTGGAAATATAAATAGCGACATTATACAAGTTAGTATAAGTCGACTGGGGGAATATACAAAAAACCATAATATAACACTCAGATTATCGCGTAGTGCGACACCAGCATATATTGATACTGTATTACGACTATTGATCGCGGATAAAACCTTTCAACATTCATTAGATAATAATGACCGATTGGAATATATTGATATTCAATATCAAGATAAGATATTTTATAAATTTACCGGCAAGGAAAATTTTGCATTACCATCACAACCGTAAGTATTATGAAAAATTTTTGGGAAACATTACGAAATATAAAACAAGAAACGGGCAAGCCGTTTTTTGTACTTGCTCCCATGGCAGATGTTACTGACCCAGCGTTCCGGCGTATTGTCGCAAAATATTCCCGACATGGTGAAACAGGTGGTGGACCAGATGTATTATGGACAGAATTCGTTTCTGCAGATGGGCTATGTCATCCTGTGGGAGGAGAAAAATTGAAACGAGATTTATCTTACACAGAAACAGAACGCCCTATCGTTGCCCAGCTCTTTAGTAGTAAACCAGAAAATATGCGAATTGCATGTCGTATATGTGCAGAAATGGGTTTTGATGGTATTGATATTAATATGGGTTGTCCTGATCGAACCATAGAAAAACAGGGTTGTGGTAGTGCTATGATAAAAAATAGAGATAATGCTATTGAAATAATCCATGCTGCAAAACAGGGAATTATTGACAGTGGGTGTGATATTCCATTGTCAGTAAAAACACGCGTAGGGTATTATCAGCCAGATATTGAAAACTGGATTGGAACATTATTACGACAGAATATAGCATGTCTGACAGTACATGCGCGCACACGTAAAGATTTATCAGTAGTTCCTGCGAACTGGGATTATATACAACAAGTAGTACAATTACGCGATCGTATTGCACCTCATACGGTAATTATCGGTAACGGAGACGTTACAGATATGTCTGATGGTGATCAAAAATCACGTGACACTGGTTGTGATGGTATTATGATAGGTCGCGCGATTTTCGGTAACCCGTGGTTATTCGACAGAAACAGAGTTATTAATCAACAGGGTAGTTGGCGGATTAGTTGGTGGATGAAACTCTTTCCACGTAGTATTATGAAGCGTATTATGGGGGATCGTCGATACACGATACCACAGGTAGATATCACAGAAAAATTGCGAGTATTAGTCGAGCATTCAGAATTGTATATGGAATTGTTAGGAGATATCAAGGGATTCGCTATCATGAAAAAACATTACAAGGCGTACTGTACAGGTTTTCCAGGCGCACGTGAATTGCGGAGTAGATTGATGGAGACCAGTAATGTGGGACAGGTACGGGATATTGTAGACGAGTTTTTAGAAAAGATGTAAAAACAAAAATGCCCCTAAAAAATATTTTATTTTTTAGGGGCATTTTTTGACGCTTATAAATTTTGTTGTAAAAGTATTTTTAATATAAAAATACAGATATTTTTCTCCCAAAAAAACAAAAAATATGCTATACTATAAAATGTAAAATCTACTTATTATCTCTTATTATTACGTTATTATATGGCA
>CAZGCO010000005.1:7468-40282 GCA_964524475.1 uncultured Candidatus Saccharibacteria bacterium | reverse complement strand
TTATCTTATAATAAAAATGCTATTTACATATTAGAAAAGAATTTAGACAATATTGATTGGTTTTATTTATCTGAAAATGAAAATGCAATACATATATTAGAAAAGAATTTAAATGAAATTTATTGGGATAATTTATCTAATAAATACAGTATCAGTCAAGGGTATCAAGAGTGGTTTTCGTCGGTTGTTATGGTATACTAGAGTATAGTATTTTTTATTAATCACCTTTATTTATATGGCAAAAGACACAGAAAAAATGAAAAAACCAGTTGATTCGTATGGTGCAGAATCCATTACTGTTTTGGAGGGGCTTGATCCTGTACGTAAACGTCCGGGTATGTATATCGGTTCTACTGGTCCTGACGGACTACATCATTTGATCTGGGAAATTTTTGACAATAGTCGTGATGAGGCGATGGGTGGACACGCAGACCATATTGAAGTAGCACTCCTGCCTGGTAATCGTATCCGTGTTGTAGATAACGGTCGTGGTATTCCTGTTGATATTCATCCAAAAACCAAAGTATCAGCACTTGAGACAATACTTACCGTACTTCACGCCGGAGGTAAATTTGGTGGTGAAGGTTCGGGGTATAAAGTTTCTGGGGGTCTTCATGGTGTAGGATCATCAGTAGTAAATGCACTTTCAGTGTACATGTCTGCAGAAATTCATAAAAACGGTGAAGTACATAAACAGGAATACAGTCAAGGAAAACCGAAAGCAAAGGTCAAGGTAGTAGGAAAAACAAAAGAACATGGAACGGTAATTACCTTTGAACCAGATATTGAAATTTTCAAAGAAATAAAATTCAGTTGGAATCGTATTGTTGATCGTTTACGCGAGCAGGCGTATCTTGCAAAAAAATTACGAGTAACGATTATCGATGCTCGTGAATATGTTGGTAAACTAGATCTGGATAATAAAACCTATATGAAAGATCTGGGGTACGAAACCCCATCGATATCTTTTTATTTCGAGGGAGGTTTAGTATCGATGGTAACTGCATTAAATTATCATTATAAAAAAGTTCAGAATAAAATTTTTTATATAGATAAAGACTTGGGGGATATTAATGTAGAAATAGCTTTGCAATATGTTGATGATATGGGGTCACGTATACTACCGTTTGCTAATCATATTAGTAATCCGGAAGGTGGTATGCATGTGACAGGGTTTAAAACAGCATTAACTCGTTTAATTAATAATTACAATAAAGAAAAGAAGATTCTCAAAGATGGTGAAACATTTGATGGAACAGATGTATTAGAAGGGTTAACTGCAGTGGTTACAGTAAAAATGCCTGAAATTCAGTTCGAAGGACAGACCAAGGCAAAATTAGGGTCTCCAGAAGCACGTGGGGCAGTAGAGACTGTTTTTGGTGAAGCGTTTGGTCAATTCATGGAAGAAAATCCTGATGAGGCAAAATCAATTATCAACAAAGCAGTTTTGGCTTTACGAGCTCGCAAAGCTGCAAAAGCTGCAAAAGATTCTGTGCTCCGCAAAGGAGCACTTGAAGGATTCACACTCCCTGGAAAATTGTCTGATTGTCAGAGTGGTACCAAAGCAGAAGATGCTGAAATATTTATTGTAGAGGGAGATTCTGCAGGTGGAACAGCAAAACAAGGTCGTGATAAAAAAACACAAGCTATTCTACCTCTCAAGGGTAAGCCACTAAACGTGGAACGTGCTCGATTGGATAAGATGGTGGTAAACGAAGAAATTAAATCTATTGTTATCGCCTTGGGAACATCTATCGGTGAAACATTTGATATTAGTAAAATTCGTTATCAAAAAATTGTTATTGCAACAGATGCCGACGTTGATGGTGCGCATATTAGAACACTCTTACTTACATTGTTTTACCGACACTTACCACAGGTGATTAGTAACGGTTATTTGTATATTGCTCAACCCCCATTGTATAAAATCAAAAAAGGAAAAGAAGTAGGATATGCCTATACTGATAACGAAAAAGACATAATAATAAAAAACATGGGTGGCGAATTAGCAAATGCGACAGAGTACGGTAATGATGATGAAGAAATAGAGGAAGGAGAAGAAGATAAAAAATCAAAAGAAAAAACAAAACGAGTTTCAAAAATTACTGTTCAACGTTATAAAGGATTAGGAGAAATGAATGCTGAAGAACTCTGGGAAACGACTATGGATCCTGCAAGACGTATCATGAAACAGGTTACCGTCGAGGATGCCGTAGATGCTGATAGAGTCTTTGAAACATTGATGGGAGATGATGTTCCATCGCGAAAATCATTTATCCAAAATAATGCAAAAATGGTAGAATTAGATATATAAAACACCCTTATGGGTGTTTTATATATTTCTTGACTTTATTCGTAACTTTTGTTAGTATATTGTTTGGTGGGGGACTGTATCGAAACGTCTCTAACCCGTTTTTGATCATCCACGGGCGTACTTTATTGAATAATAAACTATATTATTCATAAAATTATTTTCATGTGATATCTCAAAATCGATTATTATCTTAGTATATTTTTGTTCATTATGGCAAAAGCATCAATGTGGGCACGTAACGATAAACGTAAATCTCTTATTGAGAAATACGCAGCAAAACGTGCCGCTCTAAAATCCGCAGGTGATTGGGCAGGTCTTCAGGCTCTCCCAAAAAATTCTTCTCCGGTACGATATAAAAATCGTTGTGAAATAACAGGTCGTGGTAACGGATATTTACGAGACTTTGGAATGTCTCGTATAAAATTCCGTGAATTAGCTAATGAAGGAAAAATCCCAGGAGTACGCAAGTCTTCTTGGTAATCTTACTCAAATACTCATTACATAATTATATATTTTTTATACATCTGCGGGACCGTGTTACTACGTCCTCGATATATAAAAAATAATAATTACTCCATAGTATTTTTAAATTATATGTATCCAATCGCAAACATGTTAAACATGATTGAAAATGCTGGAAAAGCTGGTAAGGAAACTATTACTGTTCCATTTTCAAGTGTTAAATCAAATATCGCAAAAGTTCTCTTTGATGCAGGTTATATTGCCGGCTATACAAAGAAAACTCGTACACCTGCAGACATCCTTGAGATTACTATTGCTTATGTCGGAGCGCCTGTTATGGGTCGCCCAAATCCACGTATTCATGATGTAAAACTCATTTCTAAACCATCACGTCGTATGTACGCTGGTGTTCGTGATATTGTTCCCGTAAAACAAGGTCGTGGTTTATTAATTCTTTCAACTCCAAAGGGAATCATGTCTGGTGAATCAGCACTTCGCGAACGCGTAGGTGGTGAGGTTATTGCTCAGATTTGGTAATCTTTATTTCATTATATGTCACGTCTCGCAAAATATCCGATCGCTATTCCAGCAGGGGTAACGATCACTCAAGATAATCTCACTATTACCGTAAAAGGAGCAAAGGGAGAATTAGTCCGTACATTCCGTCCTGAAGTAGTTATTGCTATTGAAGGTTCAGAAATTAATCTTACTATTCCTAAAAATGATGTATTTTCTCGTTCTATTTGGGGAACTACTGCTGCTCATATAAAAAATATGATCACAGGAGTTACTACAGGTTTTACTAAAAAACTTATATTAGAAGGAGTAGGATTTAAATCAGCGGTTAATGGAAACAGTTTAGATCTAGCTCTAGGTTTTTCACATCCAGTTAATTTGGATATCCCAGCAGGACTTACTGTTACTGCAGATAAAAACCTTGTTACTATTACTGGTATCAATGTAGAACAGGTCGGTCAATTCGCTGCGTTTGTACGCTCACTTAAAAAACCAGAACCATATAAAGGTAAAGGTTTCCGTTATGATAACGAAGTGATCCGTCGTAAACAAGGTAAGAAATCAGCATAATTTTTTTATTTCGTATGTCACAAAACAATCACAATACAGAGAAACGCGTGCGACGACACAAGAAAATTCGTGCACGAATTTCTGGAACAACTACACGTCCACGTTTGGCGGTATTTCGTTCAAATCAATATATGTATGCACAAATCATCGACGATACTCAACATATTACCCTAGCTGCTGCAAATGACTTGAAAATGGGCACAGGTACCAAGGTGGAACATGCTACAGAAATCGGAACAACACTTGCAAAATCTGCAATAGCTCTAGGAATTTCATCAGTAGTATTTGATCGAGGAGGATTTCGTTTTACAGGTCGTATCAAAGCTTTAGCTGACGCTGCACGTGCCGCAGGTCTCAATTTTTAATTTTTATGTCAGAAACAACACAACAATCAGTTGCTCAAAAAACATTTACTCCACGTGGACCTCGTCCAGCTGGGGCATCTACTGGTGCACGTCGTCCAGGAGGAAGATCATCTGACAGTCGCCCAGGTCGCACAGGTGGTGCTTCTCGTGGTAAATCAGATCGTGGTACTCGTGGGTCTTTTGAAAAACCAAAACCAGAATTCGAACAAAAAACATTGTCTATTCGTCGTGTAACTCGTGTAGTTTCAGGAGGACGAAGATTTTCTTTCTCTGTAGTATTGGCTATTGGAGATCGTAAGGGTTCTATTGGTCTAGGTGTCGGTAAAGCAGGAGATACAGCATTGGCTATTCAAAAAGCATTTAACGATGCAAAGAAAAATATGATTCGTATTCAGCTCTCTGATACACTATCTATTCCTCACGAAGTTGATGCAAAATACAGTTCTGCAAAAGTATTCCTTATGCCGAATGCTGGACGTGGAGTAGTAGTAGGGAGTGCAATGCGTGTCATGGTAGAATTAGCTGGTATTCACAACATAACAGGTCGTGTTATGTCAGGTTCAAAAAATAAACTAAACATTGCTGCCGCGACTATCAAGGCTCTTTCTGTTTTTGCTTCACTTAAAAAAGCTGAAGTAAAACCAGTAGCATTTGTTGATTCAGAATAATATGCAACTTCATCAATTACAACGTGAACATCCTAATACTACCCATGTCCAAGTAGGACGTGGTGGTAAACGTGGAAAAACATCTGGTCGTGGTATGAAAGGTCAGAACGCTCGTTCAGGTCATCGTAAGCGCCCAGAGCTTCGAGATATTATTAAAAAGATTCCAAAATTACGTGGACATGGTAAAAACCGTGCAAAAAGTAATTATCTTAAACCTGAGTCAGTTGTCGTAAATCTATCAGTATTGGAAACAATATTTGAAACAGGTGCACAGGTAACCCCACTCTCATTAGTAGAAATGGGTGTTATCGGAAAAGCTCGTTTAGGTCTACGTACTGTTAAAATCCTTGGAACAGGAAACCTAACAAAAAAACTAACTATTAGTGCATGTGATGTTTCAGCTACTGCCCGTGAAAAAATCTTGGCCGCAGGTGGTGAAATTATCTAATTAATCTATATACCCGAAATGTCTTTTCGGGTATATACTGTATCTATATGTTTTCATCATTTTTACACAAAATAAAACTCATCGCAGGTGATCGTGGTCTAGTAATGAAAATTGCTTTTGTACTAGGTATGTTCATCGTGATGCGATTTCTCGCCGCTATCCCATTACCAGGTATAGACAAGGTTGCTCTCCAGCAATTTTTCCAGAATAATCAATTATTTACTTTCTTGAATATCTTTTCAGGAGGAGGTCTTTCATTGATGTCTATTATTTCTCTTGGGGTTGGTCCATATATTACTTCGTCTATTATCATGCAATTGTCTACATTGCTCTTTCCATCACTCAAGGAAATGTATCATGAAGAAGGAGAATTAGGACGCAAGAAATTTAATCAATATTCTCGCTATCTAACAGTTATTTTTGCATTTATTCAAGGGTTCGGTATTTTGACACTATTACGTTCTCAAAATATATTCCTTGATTATACAATAGTTAGTATGATACAGAATTTGATTGTCTTGGTAGCTGGATCATTCCTTATGCTCTGGATTGCTGATTTGATCGGTGAATTCGGTATTGGAAATGGTACATCTATGGTTATCTTTGCTGGAATCGTTGCAAATATTCCTGGTCATATTTCTCAGGCAATATTTTCATATGACCCATCTCAGATATTTCTCTATACTGGATTCATGGTTATGGTATTTGTTATGATATGGGTTACTGTTTCTATTAACGAAGCAGAACGTCGTGTTGCAGTAACTTATACTAAACAGTCACGCGATGGATATACAACAGGTGGAGCAGATACACATATTCCGTTGAAACTCACACTCGCTGGTGTTATGCCACTCATCTTTGCTGGATCACTCTTAACATTACCTCAGATATTTTCACAGTTAGCTACGTTGTCACATTCTGCTGTTTTGAAATCTATTGGTGTTACTCTTACTCGATTTCAAAATAATCATTTGTGGTACGCAATAGCTTACTTCGTATTAGTATTTGTTTTTACTTATTTCTATACAGCAGTTACTTTTGACGCAGATTCTATGGCTGAACGTCTCCAAAAAAGTGGGGCATTTATCCCAGGGGTTCGTCCAGGAGTTTCTACTGCAGAATATGTAGGACGAGTGTTATCACGTATTACATTGTTTGGTGGATTGTTCTTGGCAGTTATTGCTGTGTTACCATTAGTATTACAAAATGCTACAGGAAATACAGTATTTGCTCTCGGAGGGACATCAGTTTTGATTGCTGTTTCAGTAATTATTGATGTTATCAAGAAACTCTCTGCACAGGCATCTATGCGAGAATATTAGGATTCCCTATAAAATAAAAAAAGCTTACTCTTAGATACGTCTATAGGGTAAGCTTTTTTTATTAATAAAATATGGTATAGTGACAGCCATGAAAGATAATTTTTTCTACAAGCTATTTCATAAAAAACCTGGTATAGGAAAGCGGGTTTTTGTGGGTGTATCTGGTGGTGTGGATAGTTCTGTGTCACTCGCATTACTACAGGAGCAAGGGTACGACGTTACCGGTGTTTTTATTCGTACCTGGACACCAGATTGGCTGCCGTGCACTTGGCGTGATGAACGTCGGGATGCTATGCGGGTGTGTGCACATCTGTCTGTACCATTTGTAGAACTTAATCTAGAAAATGAATACAAACAGGGTGTGGCGGATTATATGATAGCAGAATACACAGCGGGAAGAACACCTAACCCGGATGTTATGTGTAATAAAACAGTTAAATTTGGAGGTTTTATGAACTGGGCGATGGAGCAGGGTGCAGATTATATTGCTACAGGACACTATGCACGAACATGTGATGGACAGTTATATCAAGGAGTGGATTCATCAAAAGATCAGTCATATTTTTTATGGACATTAACTACAGAACAATTAGAACATACTTTGTTTCCTATAGGACATTTACAAAAAACCGAAGTACGTAACCTGGCAAAAAAATATAAATTACCTACTGCTGTGAAAAAAGATTCGCAAGGAATTTGTTTTATTGGCGAAGTGGATATGAAAGAGTTCTTAAAACATTATATTCAAACAACATCAGGTGATGTACAAAATGAGCATGGTGCAGTAATAGGAGTTCATGATGGAGCTCTGTTATACACATTGGGCGAGCGTCACGGTTTTATTATTGCTGATAAACATCCAGATGATAAACCTTATTATGTTATAGCAAAAGATGTTATTCGTAATATAATAACCGTATCACAAACCCCAAATATTTTACCGTTACATAAACAGTCAATCTATATGCTTGATCAGGTGTATTTACGAAACGAAGTATTTTTAGAGAATAAAGAATATACCTATACTGCCCAAATCAGGTATCATGGCGAACAAAAAAAGTGTGTATTAGATCAAAAAAATGGACAATATGTTATAACTTTTACTGAAACGGACTATACAATAGCGTCCGGACAATCAGTTGTACTGTATAATAAAAAAATATGTATTGGTGGCGGTATTATTAAATAAGGTATATAATATTTACGTATGAACTATTCACTTATTAGTTACGATACTAGTTTTATTTTTGGATTTTTAATACTCATGGGAGTTTCATTATTATTAGGTTTATTATTAGGTTTAGAAAGAGTATCGGTACATAAAACAGCTGGTATGCGAACGTATGCATTAGTTACATTATCTGCAACTTTTTTTATATTGAGTGCGCGTATGTTTGTTCAGGAGATGCATATTGAAAATATTAGTACCATTGTTTCTTTTGCTGCTGCTATTATTACTGGTGTTGGATTTTTAGGTGCAGGACTTATTCTTCACAAAGACTTACAAATACAAAACGTGACTACTGCGGCAGGGCTTTGGATGTGTGCAGCAATTGGTATGTCTGTTGGTTTTGGTTTTATTGTATATGCAGCTTGTGCGACATTATTATCATTCATTACCTTGAGAATGATTTCACATATAGAACATAGTATTCGAGTAAATATATTTCCAGATAATGAACCAAAATAAAAACCCTAACGGGTTTTTATTTTGGTTGGGCCGTAATACCTATATCTTTGAGTGAATCTTTTATTTTTTCGAACAGGTATTCACCCAGAGTAATTCCTTGATCATTTATAGCCAATGCATTATCTGCGCCTACGTATCGCCAGTGCCATGGTTCGCCACGATAGCCTGTTAGAGGCTCTTGTCCATAATGGTAGCTTTGTACAAATCCATATTCTTTGGCGTGAGTAGTCATCCATGTATAGGCTGGTGTTTTTTCAAAACCTGCAATAGTATAATCAGGACTAGATACTATATCTATGGTGGTACCTAATTGATGTTCAGAATGCTGTGGTTTTGCTATCGAGTCGTATGATACACCATCAATAATAATAGGGTTATTATTTTCATGTAAATTTTTTTGATACTGATAACTACGATATCCGGAAACAATGGTTATGTTTAATCCTTCAGTCTTTAATGATTCTACCATGCGTGATAATTCTGGTATAACTTTTTCACGAAGACATATTTTTTTATTTGTAGATATGGTATCTGGAATGATGGTTAAGTCTGGGGGTATATACGTTTCTATACTGTAATTAACAGAAACAGGGTAGAGCCAGTCGTAATTTGAAGTATTTTTATGAGATGGTTTATCACAAGTAAAAACTTTTTTTGTAGGTATAATAGTTTCTTCATTTGTAGCTGTTTTAGTTTCTGGTGTTGTTGCTAGTGTTTTATTGGTAGTATCTTGAGAAACATCTTTATTTTCAGATTCAATGTCTGGTTTTTCTATCGCTTCGTCAAAAATATTATTGTTTGTAGAAATTTCATTTTGTACCGGTATTTTATGGTATTGGTTTATTTTTATTCTCTGGGTAATACCTATAACGACAAGTATAGTAATTGAGAGTAATATTAGATGGATAAGGTATTTTTTCATATTGATTATAATCGTAACATAACAACACAAAAAAACAATCTTGCGATTGTTTTTTTGTGTTGTTCTTTTTATACTACAAGAACATAGTCAATAACCTGTCGCTCACGGTTTGTGTCTTTAACACGGATACGTAACCTGTCCCCAATACGGAATTCTTTGTTTGTTTTTTGTCCTCGAATACATGCATTTTTTTCATCGTAGGCAAAAAAATCATTACCTAAATCGTTTAATCGAATCATCCCTTCTGATCGTGATTCATACTCTGCAATAAATGCTCCGAATTTACCCAAACCAGTTACAATACCGTCGAATTCTTGTCCAATACGTTCGGACATGTATTCTACTTGTTTGTATTTTATTGACTCACGTTCTGCAACTTGGGCTTCGCGTTCACGTTCTGATGAATACGTACACATAGTGATTATATCATTTTTTTCTGCATCAGTTACTGTTTGTCCATCAAGTGCTTTTTGTAGTAGTCGATGTACCATGACATCAGGATATCGTCTAATAGGGGAGGTGAAATGAGTGTAATAATGAAATGCTAATCCAAAATGTCCTATATTTTCTGTCGAATAAATAGCTTTTGCCAGACTACGCACAATCGATGATTGAATAGTATCACGTGCATCGTCTGTTGCTGCACTATTTATAATTTCTTGTAATTCATGTGGGGGAATAATACCGTTTTTAATAGATACTTTATATCCCATCGTTTTTAAGAAATTTTGTAAATCATCTACTCGGTCTGGTGACGGTTTATCATGAACACGATATACTGCAATACCTGCTGCACTTTTTTCGGAGAGTTTCATGGCTACGTATTTGTTTGCCATGAGCATCCATTCTTCTATCATGCGCATGGTATCGATACGTTTTTTTACCATCGCACGGATAGGTTTACCATTTTCATCTAAAATGAATTTTACTTCGTCACTATCCATAGATAGCGCACCACTATTGAAACGTATTTGTGTAAATATTTTTGATAATCGCATCAAATCTGATAGTTCGGTAAAATATAGTCCATTACCCGCAGTGATGATTTCTTGAGCTTCTTCGTAACTAAATCTTTTATTAGATTTTATAATGGTACGTCCATACCAGGTATCTATAACGGCACCTGTTTCTGAATCGATAGTAAAAATTGTACTGAATGCCAGTTTTTCTTCATCTTGACGAATAGAGCATAGTTCGTTTGAGAGTACTTCAGGGAGCATGGGAATAACACGATCTACGAGATAAATAGATGTTGTACGTTTACGAGCCTCTTCATCCAGTTCACTGTTTGGTGTGAGATAGTATGACACATCAGCAATATGGATACCTATTTCTAATTTTCCATCAGGGAGTACACGATATGATAACGCATCATCATAATCCTTTGCGTCTATTGGATCAATAGTAAACGTCGTAATGTCACGCATGTCACGACGGTTTTTTATTTCTTCTACAGGTATACCTGCACCATGTAGTTTATTTGCTGCTGCAACAACATCCTCAGGAAATTCTGTTTCGAATCCTTTTTCCAATACAATAGCAGTCATTTCAGTATTGTTTTCTCCTGGATTTCCTAATACTTCTACAATTTCTGCAGTAGGAATATCTCCTATCCATGTGCCTAGTTTTACCAGAATTTTTTTACCTATCATGGTCTCAATATCTGTAGGAATAGGCGAAATACGCATTTCTGGTTCGCGATTATCACTAGAAATAAATATATATTCAGATGCTTTTTGAGACAATGTTCCGGCATAGGCTGTTTTGCCACGTTTGGTGATTTCAGTTACGATACCTGTTCCTGTATGGTGGTCTTTTATTTTCACCATAACCATATCACTGTTTAATGCATGCAGATTATCCTGTGGTTCTATGAGAGTCACAAAACCAGAATCACGATGAGTAACAAAACCAAAACCATTTTTACCCACCTTGAACATACCTGAAAAAATTTCAGGAACAGTAGCAAGGAGTACTTGGGTATTATCTATTACAGGACGAGATGATCGCTCACGGGCCAGAGATGTTGGTTTTTTTCCACCTGGTGGAATATACGGCTTATTTACAAATGGTTTCCCATCAGGTTTTTTGTTGTACATATATAGTTACTCTAGCATATTTTGCCTCTTTTGTATATTTGGTTTTTTGAATATTTTTTCTGGGTATATTTATCTATTTCTTGGTAATCCAATCACGGTGATACCGGATAAGGTAACGATAATTCCTAGTGTCATAAAAATAGTATGATAATCACCGTGTAGCCAAAATATTCCTGTAGCGAGTATAGGTGCAATAATATATGCCAACGGATATGTGTTGCGGAAAAAACCTATAGCTGCAGTATTATCCTGATCTATTTCTTTGAAAAAATAACTCTCCGAGGTCACCTCGATAATACTAGCACCAATACGGGTAATAAAGAAAACAGTTGCAAGTAGAGCAATTTGGTTCACAAGTATGCGGGTAAAAAACAATGTACTAATACCCATAATGATTAAACCTAGAAATAAAAATAATCGTTCATTATGAAATTTGTCCAGTACCCAACCTACAGGTATTTGTAGTACGATAAATGCAATCAGTGATAATGACAATAGTGTCCCTACTACACCCCATGGTAACCCTAATGTTGTATGAAAATATTGTTGTGCATAGAGCACCATCCATGCGTAGAAAAATTGTAGTATAAAATTAATCCAAAAAATCCCTCGCAAACCTTTTTCTTTGAAAAAAAGTTTTGCTGTTTTCCAGAAACTCATTCGTGTATGTACGGGGGTAATATTTGGTAATAGCCATACACATAGCATAACTAATATGATAAGACATAGTGCAATGGTATAGAGTGCTGAAAAATTAAATCGTCCTAATATATATCCCATACCGATAGGTGCTAACACATATCCTGCGTTTACACAGGTTAAATATATACCACGTAAACGACCAGTTTTTGTATCAGGTGAAAAGTGATCTAAAACAATGTCATATACCAGATAGGTGAGAATATTTATAATAAAATACAATGAAAATGAAATAGCAATTAATATAGGATGGTTAATATATCCCATAATCCAGAGTGAAATAATACTTAATAATCCTAACACCATAAAAACTCGATGACTACCTATACGGTTCACAATTGCTGGGATACTATTAATTCCTATAAGAGTAATGATTGCACTGATACCAAATATTAACGAAATAATAGATGCAGAAAATGTTTTAGATAAAAAAACAGTATCGACGTACAATGTTCCTGCTGCTTGCAAAGAAAATAAAAAACCAATGAACGATAATATTTTTACTGAAGAAGTAGTACGCATAATGTGAATTATAGTATAACACAAAAACCACCCAATGGAATATTTTTGGGTGGTTTTTGTGTTAGAATATTAATACAACAGCGATTACAATAGGACGTTTGCCAGTTTTTTGGACGAGCGCCTTTTTTGTTTTATCGATAATATCATCTTTAATGAGTTCAATATTAATACCATGTTCTCTGAAACTATCTTCTGCAGTTTTCTTTGCAAGGGTTCTTACACGATGTAATAATTCTTGATTTTCTCGGAGATAAATAAATCCTCGTGAAATAATATCAGGAGATTTATATAGTTTTCCAGTTCTTTGATTGATGGCTACGACTACCTCGAATATTCCTTCAGTCATGAGAATTTTGCGATCACGCATAATAACTTCTTGAATTTCACCTATACGAGTTCCTTCTACTGCTACTGTTTGATGTGGGGCAGAGACGGGTAGTTGGATGATTTCTGTTCCATTATTTCTGATTTCGATAATCGCCCCATCATTGTTTGGTACAACAATATTACTACGTTCTACACCGAGAGATTCTGCTAAATCGCGATGCATTTTTAATCGAAAATGACTTCCGTGTACAGGCATAAAAAACTTGTAATTTATTTGACCATGTAGCCAGGCTAGTTCGTCACGTTTTCCGTGTCCAGAACTGTGTACCTGTGTATCTGCATAGGTAATAACACGGGGATCTTTACGGAATAATCTATCTTTAAGTTGTTCTACTGCACGATCATTTCCAGGAATAACTGATGAAGAGAAAATAATACTATCAGTACTATCCAGTTTAATAAACTTATGAACACCGTTAGATACACGATCTAATAAAGAATATTGTTCTCCCTGACCTCCTGTTGCCAGAATCAGGATTTTGTTTGGTGGATATTTATGCATTTCCTCGACATCGATCACGTGTTCCATATCAGCTAATCCCAGATGTTTTACAATACTCAAGTTTTGCTTCATAGATCGTCCTTCGATGACGACATATCGTCCATAACGTTTTGCACTTTCAATGAATTTTATAATACGTTCTACTTGTGATGCAAATGTTGCAATAAGGAGTCTTCCTTTAATATCACGAATTAATCCATCCACAGTGTCAGTTACGATTTTCTCTGCCAATGACCATCCAGGAAACGGTATACCTGTAGAATCCATAGTCATGAGAAGTACATTACGATCTTTGAACATTTTATATTGATTGAATTCTTCAGGAGTAGGAACACCATCAAAATTCTCTACACGTACATCTCCGGTTGAAACAATATCTCCTAAAGGTGTTTCAATAATGACACCAGTAGAGTCAGGAATACTGTGAGTAAGTCCAAAGAATCGTACTTTGAAATCGTTTGATAGGGTTATTGCTCCTTGTTCGCGATCTACAGTGATAATGTTTACTGGGGCAACGTTAGGAAATTCTTCCATACGTTTTTTAATGAGCATGGATCCGAATTCTCGGGTGTATATAGGTGGATTACCTAGTTTTTCGATAACGTAGGGAATACCTCCGATATGGTCAAGGTGTCCATGAGTAATCACGAGCGCTTTGATGAGATGTTTTCTTTCTTCTAGGTATTTTGTGTTAGGGATAATATAATCTGCTCCTGGTGTTTCTTCGGTTACAAACTGTATTCCTGCATCGATAACAACAATCTGATCGTTATATTCAACGACAGTCATGTTTTGTCCGATTTCTTCTACTCCTCCTATTGGGATAATACGAATATCTCCTGGGGCAAGGGGTGGTATTATGGCAGCAGGGGCTGATTCAGTATGATGATTAAATTTTTTTACGTGTGAAGAAAAGCCTGGTTTTTTAAAAGCGGGACGATCATTTGAACCACGGTAGGTTCCTGTTTTTTGTACTGCTGTCACCGGCTTCGGTAATGCAGAGGTATCTTTTGGTTTTGCTACATAAGTAGATGTGGTAGGAGTATTTTTTTGTAGAGGGCGCACATACGGACGACTATAAGGTCGTTTTACCCATACGTTTTTCTTTTCGGGATATGTTGCAGAATTTTCTGCTGGTATTTGTGTGTTTTCTGACATAATAGTAAATGGGTAAATAATTAATTGTTATGGAATATATTCCACACCGTATCTGTATAGCGGTACCATTGATAAATAGTATTTAATCTGTCCGCAGGGTTAGTCAAAGACGTTGCAATATTGTTACCATGGATGTCTTGATTACTGAGGAATATGTCATCAGGATTATAGAGGAATATTACTGGTAAATCTGTATGTATGGTGGTATATATTTTTTCTAATAATGTTTTTGTTTTGTTTGTGTCTTGTTCTATAACTAATGATTCAAGTAATCGGTCTAGTGCAGGGTTTGTATATCCTGTAATATTAAGTCCTGGATAGTTTTTTTGACTTGAATGCCAAAATGCATATAGGTCGCTAGGGCGTTTAATCGTGTATCCAAACAATAATGTTTCATAGTTACGTTTCGCTAATATTTCATGTTCAAAATCCGATGGTTGAAAAATATGAATTTCAGTACTGATCCCTGCTTTCAAAAGTTGCTGTTTTATTTTTTCTGAAATATTTTTCAAATCAGGATTATCTAGTGTATTAATAGGGAATGATAGTGAAGTAGTTGTTTTACCAATATTTTTTTCATATATTCCTGTTGTTTTGTTTATTTTCCAACCATTTTTTTCTAAAGTATTTTTTGCTAACGTGTTATTTTGTGGAGTTTCTTTTTGTAATTCTTCTCCGTAAAATAATTTTCCAATATCATTACGATCGAGTGAGTAATTAATATAATTACGTACTACCTTATCAGATAACAAGGGAGATTTTGGGTTAATAAATAATCCAAAATATTTTGTACCGGGTATTAATTGAGTACGATAGTCTATTTGTTTAGGAGTTTTTGATAACCCTTTGTCGCCAGGTATGAGTGCTCCCGATATTTTTCCAGTGTTTATAAGATCAATAAGTTCTTCATTATTTACTACTGCATAAATAGTAATATTTTTTAAATAGGGTTTTCCAAGAGTAAAACGAGAAAATCTATCGAGATGGTATACCGTAGGAATCCCAGATTTATTATATTCCACAGTATCAATTTTATAAGGACCTGAACCGATAGGTGTATTGTTAAAATCACTTGCCTGAAAAGATTCGTGATTGAGTGGCTCCCATATATGTGCGGGTAGTATACCAATAGTTGCCATATGTAGAAAGTCTCCATAAGGTTGTTTTAGTTTCATGATTACTGTGTGTTCATCAGTACTACTTACTTCAACACTTGTCCATCCTGCAGTTGCAGGAGTAATATTTTCTTTTATTTTTTGAATGGTATATATGACGTCATGAGCAGTTACAGGTTTACCATCATGGAAAAAGTTTTTTTGTTTCAGGGTAAATGTGTAAACACGACCATCAGTAGAGATTGTATAATCTGCTAAATCTGGAATATAACTCCCATCAGATGTTTCACGAACTAATCCAGAATATATCAGTTTAATAAGTGTTTCATCAGCATCACTCATTGAGAGTACTGGGTTAATAAAACGTGGGACACCTACAACAGCATCAGTGTAAGTTCCTCCATATGCAGGAACAGTCACTAATATGTTCATACGTACAAACCATACAAGCCCAATAGTAGAAAGTAAAAAGACAATACCTAAAAATGACAAGGTATACTTTTCCTTGAGTGTTGTACGATGGTTAATCAACGTCATGGTATTCAATATAAAAGAACGTAAACGAGTAATCATATATAAATAATACGCACAAAATGTGCACTAAAAGAACCTGTTCCAAAAATTATAATTATTGGATAACAAGATGATTAAAAATATAATCTAAATACAGGAAAATCCCGTAGAGATGATTATACGAGAATACTGATTACTGCAGATACTATAAAAAGAATCGCGCAAATAAGTGTAGCGAAAAAGAGTATTTTTTCTGCACCACGACGTGTAAACCTGGTTGTAACAGTTGCTGTACCACCGAGAGCTCCTTCAATACCTTGACCAGATTGCTGGAGAAGGATAAGGATAACAAGTAAGAGAGAAATACCAAGTTGGATCCATGGGAGGAACTGAGTAATTGTATTCATGTTGTCAGTATAGCATGTCTCGTTTTTTTGCGCAAGAGTTTATTGTATGGTATATTTGTTTTTATATGAATTTTACACCACTCAATCAATCAGGAATATTTCTTTTTTTTCAGAAAGTTTTTTTGTTTTCTATTAATTATTTAAAAACCATATGGGCAAATCATAGAAAAAAAACAATAGTTTTTATTATTGTTTTACTAGGTATTATTTATTTTTCTCACGGATCGTCACAAAATATTATAGATACACATATTATAGTGGATAAACACAGTATTGTGGACAAAGTAATATTATCGGGACGTACAGAATCCACACAAAATGTGAATTTGGGTTTTGCTGATTCTGGGCGTGTATCACATGTATATGTAACCGAAGGTGACAAGGTAGCTACGGGAAAAACATTAGCACAATTAGAAATGGGTGATTTGTCAGCACAATATACCAATGCGCGTGCAGGGGTAGTTATTGCAGAAGCAAATTTGAAACAATCTATTAGTAATGTTGATAGAGTGACTCGAGAACAAGATAGTATTGTAGAAACCGCAAAACGAAATTTGTATGGTAATTTAGAGGCGTATCCAACAGATAGTTTTTCGACAGCTGTACCGCCAACAATCTATGGTTCATATCAGGGTAACCAACCAGGAAAATATGTATTAGATATTTACCCATCAAGTACTAGTACCGGAGCCTCTATTCGCTATTCTGGATTAGAAAATGGTACAACATCTTTGACGGTAGATAATCGTGTTGATTTAGGTAATCAAGGTCTTTATATACAATTTCCGAGTAATTCAGGGTATTTGAGTACAGAATGGGTTATACCTGTACCTAATAATCGTTCATCAGAATATGCCGGATTAAAAAACACCTATGAAACAGCATTGGCTACCCGTGATCGTGCTATTGAAAATGCTCGAGCAGATGTTACAGGTGGTAATGCATCGGTTATGCAGGCACGATTGGACCAGGCTCGTGCATCACTGGATCAGATTGTATCTGCTATGACAAGACGTAAAATAACTGCACCCTTTTCAGGAACAATTTCAAAAGTTTCATTAAAACAGGGTGAGTCTACTATTGGAACAACCAAGGATATTAGTCCTGGTATTAGTATGTTAGCAACTGATACCTACAAGGTAGTAATAAAAATCCCTGAAATAGATGTTTCGCGTGTGGTAGCTGGTACTCCAGTATCTATTAATTTAGATGCATATGGTCCAGATGTAATATTTCCAGGAACATTAATAGCTATTAATCCTGCGGAAACTATTGTGGACGGGGTACCAGTATATGAGGGAACAGTATTGTTTACTGACACAGATACACGTATTCGTTCTGGTATGACCGCAACAGTGAGTATTATTATCGGACAAAAAACAGATGTTGTTGCTATTCCTGCGGACTATATCCGTGAAGACAAGGTGTTACAAAAATATTTTGTAAACATAGTAACAGATATTGATGATAATAAAACTGTGGAACAAGAAGTAAAGACAGGTATTCGTGGTTCAGATGGTATGACCGAAATCATTAATGGGTTAGCAGGTGGTGAAACCTTGGCAAGTATTATAAAAAAGAAATAAAAATATGAGAAATATATTACAAACCATACGCGTAGGGATGTTTTTAGGTATTCGACAGTTACGTCGGGCGAATATATGGACAACGGCATTGATCGTGTTTATTATGATGCTTACTTTTTTAAACATGGTGGTGGTGTCAGGTATTCTTGTGGGACTTATTGACGGAGGTAATATTGCAAACCGTGAACAATACACAGGGAATGTTATCATGACAAAACTATCGGGTAATCCATATATTGAAAATACTCAAAATATTTTGGCAACACTGCCAAATATTGCAGGTGTTACCGCATGGAATGAACGGTATAGTTCAGGTGCACAATTTGAGGCAAACTATACAACACGTCGTGATTTTAATACCGAAAGAGATATAGTCGGTTCCGCAGTTATTGGTATTGATGTAGATGGTGAAGACAATCTGACACATTTATCACAATATGTATTAGAAGGAGATTATCTGGATCCACAACAATCTGGGTATATATTAATAGGTGCGTACATGCTCCGCAGGTTTTCATCGGCATTTGGTGACGGATTTGGTTCACTCGACGGTGTATATCCCGGTGACCGTATCAAGGTAACAAGTAATGGTAAAACAAAAGAATTTATTGTTAAAGGAATTATAAAGTCAAAAGTAGGTGAAGTGTCATTCCGTGCATTTATCACACGAGATGATTTCTTGCAGTTTGTAGAACGTCCATCATTAAATGCTGATGAAATTGCTGTAATAACTGACGGTACGGTTTCTGATGATAATGTAAAACAGTCATTAATAAACTATGGATTTGATTCGTTTGCAAAAATTCAAACAGCTACAGAGTCTATTCCTGATTTCTTGAATCAGATGAAATTGGCGTTCGGATTACTCGGGAACGTGATTGGATTTATTGGTATTATTGTTGCATCGATAACGATATTTATTGTGGTATTTATCAATGCAGTAACTCGCAGAAAATTCATTGGTATTCTCAAGGGTATTGGTGTTACGAGTGGTGCAATAGAATTTGCCTATGTAATGCAGTCATTTGTATATGCGGTAATTGGTTCAGGATTGGGATTGTTTGTTATTTACGGATTACTGGTCCCATTGTTTCAAAACCACCCATTGGATTTTCCTTTTTCTGATGGTATTTTAACGGCACCGATCGGGGGAACATTAATTCGGTTATTCATATTATGGATAGTAACATTATTAGCTGGATACATTCCTGCTCGAATGATTGTCAAGAAAAACACATTGGATAGTATTTTGGGACGATAGATTATTTATATACATATTATGATTACAGCAAAAAACATTATTAAAAGTTTTAAAAATGGTGATGTCACGACGACAGTTCTTCGCGGTATTTCATTGGACATACAATCAGGAGAATTTGTGGCAATTATGGGTAAATCTGGTGCAGGTAAATCTACACTTATGTACCAGTTGGGATTACTGGATCATCCGACATCAGGTGATGTGTTTATAGATGATCTAAATGTAACACAGTTATCACATGACGCCAGAACAAAATTCAGATTAGATAATTTGGGATATATATTTCAAGACTATGCATTAGTACCAGAACTAACGGCTATTGAAAATGTTATGGTACCGTTGCTTATGCGTGGTGACCGTGAAGAGGTTGCCAGAGAAACTGCATGGACATCATTACAAAAAATTAATTTGGAACATCGTGCAGATAATTTACCTAGTCAGTTGTCTGGTGGGGAACAACAACGTGTATCTATTGCGCGTGCAGTAGCACATAATCCAAAAATATTATTCGCGGATGAACCAACAGCAAATCTGGACAGTGGGTCCAGTGATGCTGTTATGCAGGTATTTCGTGATTTACATAATCAGGGTCAGACGATTGTTATGGTAACTCATGAACCAGAATATACAGTATATTGTGATCGTGTTATACAGTTATTAGATGGAGAGATTGTGTAAAAAATAAAAACCTATGACACATGTCATAGGTTTTTATTTTTGTGGAGATGGCGGGAATTGAACCCGCGTCCAACATGGACTGTGTTATGAATTCTACATACATAGATTATTTTTTTATCACCATCCTGCTAAGGCGGTGTTTTAAGGGAAAGAATTATGAAATAATCAAACGCATTCTTTACTTCCCGAGCTTTATATTTCGCTGTCTGGTGCAAGCATGTCGCAGAGAGCTACTGCTGAAAGATATAACACCATGTTCCAGGTTTCAGCTACCCTGGGATGATGTGCCAACGCTAAAGGTTAGGCAAAAACTACTTCGCGTACAGATGACGCGTAAGGAGAGGTAATTGAGTTAGCACTTCAATGGTTGAGAAAATTTTTACGAGATTATTCTCATGCTCGATATGCATCATAATACAGTGGGCCACGTGTCGAAGCCTGTCATCCCCAAATTATTTTATCTGTATTCTTTCATAACCCGATGAATCTCACGACTGGCGTCACGTTTTTTAATCGATTCACGTTTGTCATGTTGTTTCTTGCCTTTTGCAAGAGCAATAGATATTTTAAGAATACCATTTTTATCATACACTGATAATGGTATTAATGTCAACCCACTCTCTGTTTTCTTTTGAATACAACGATTGATTTCTGATTTTTTCATGAGTATCTTACGTTTTCGGTATTCGTCACCTGCGGGACCACTGTTGTTACCTTGGTATTTTTTTATATAACATTTTACCAGATACAGTTCGTTATCATGGATGATAATAAATGCCTCACGGAGTGATGCGTGACCTGCACGGAGAGATTTTACTTCATTTCCTAATAATACCAAACCCGCCTCGAATGTTTCGAGAATATCGTAATTAAAACCCGCTTTTTGATTGTGGATTAGTGTGGCTGACATATAATGAGATATATACTATAGCACAAAATATACGATTCCCCAAAAAAACTTTTTCTGATATACTATTATTTATTATGAAAGAACCTATACAGAAAAAACAAAAAAATAATCAAAAACCAGAACCAAAAACTCCAAATAAAAAAAATATTTTATGGAAATTATCGATTAATTTTGGGACCCTGATTCTGGGGTTATTTGTGTTTATTATTTTTATTTCATTTATACTAGGGAATCATACATCAGTGAAAAAAGTCGGTTTATCAGAATTAGTTACAGGCATTCAGTCAGGACAAGTAGCTTCACTGGTTATTAAAGGTAGTGAAATTAATATCGAAAATATTGATGGTACAAAATCAGTAACTACCAAAGAATCAGAATCATCACTGTCGGAAACATTGGTGAATTATGGTGTGAGTGCTGAAACCTTGGCAAAAATACCCATGACTTTGAAAAACGAATCAGGAATTGGATACTGGATACTGACATTAATTCCTATATTACTACCTATCATCATTGTTGGATTTTTCTTTTTTATGTTGTCACGACAGATGAATAGTGCAGGGGGAATGAAAGCTATGTCGTTCGGTCAGACCAAAGCACGCGTAACGAACCCTCATGATGAAAAACGTATTCGTTTTGATGATGTAGCAGGGAACCGTGAAGCAAAATCAGAATTGTATGATGTGGTTGATTTCTTGAAAAATCCTGCAAAATATTTTGCCGTAGGTGCAAAAATTCCCAAAGGAGTACTCTTGACCGGGGACCCTGGTACAGGAAAAACACTTCTCGCACGTGCAGTTGCTGGCGAGGCAGGGGTACCGTTTTTCCATCTGTCTGGATCTGAATTCGTAGAAATGTTCGTTGGTGTTGGTGCATCACGAGTACGTGATTTGTTCGATCAGGCAAAAAAAGCATCTCCATCAATTATTTTTATCGATGAAATAGATGCGGTAGGACGTTCTCGTGGTGTGGGTATTGGTGGTGGTAATGATGAACGTGAACAAACCCTGAACCAGATATTGGTAGAAATGGATGGTTTTGAACCAACAGAAAAGGTTATTATCCTGGCAGCAACAAATCGTGCAGATGTACTTGATAGTGCGTTGCTTCGTCCTGGGCGTTTTGATCGAACCGTGTATTTGGATATGCCAGATCGTCGTGACAGAGAAGCAATACTCCGTATTCATGCCAATGAAAAACCATTGGCAACCGATGTAGATTTGACTCTTATTGCTACACGAACACCAGGATTTTCTGGTGCAGATTTACAGTCATTATTAAACGAGGCAGCTATTACTACTGCAAAAAACGGTCATACAGAAATATTACAAGATACTATTATCAAGAGTATCGAAAAAGTTATGATTGGACCAGAACGTGCATCACATATGCATACCGAACAGGAACGTCGTATTGTTGCCTATCATGAAGCAGGGCATGCAATCCTTGCAACAGCACTTCCGAATGCTGATCCGGTTCACAAGGTAACGATCATTGCCAGAGGTCATGCAGGTGGATATACCTTGAAACTACCTATAGAAGAACGTAAACTCACTAACCGAGCGCAATTTTTGGATGATATCACCATGTCTCTTGGTGGGTATGTTGCAGAAAAAATGATATTTGGTGACGTAACTACAGGACCATCAAATGATTTACAAGTTTCTACAAAACTGGCTCGTAATATGGTAACTAAATGGGGTATGTCAGATCTGTTAGGTCCTGTAGCATATGCTGGGAATGGTAAATCTATGTTCGGCGATGATGGGGTAAAAGGATCTGAAATATCAGAGTTCACAGAACAAAAAATTGACGAAGAAGTTTCTAAAATTATGCAAGGTGCGCTCATTCGTGCAGAACAGGTTATGACACAATACCGCGGAGCACTGGATGCTGTTGCAGAAAAATTGTTACAAGTAGAAACACTTGAAACTGATGAATACCATACTCTTGTAAAACCTTTTGGACTAGGGTAATTCTTTTTAAAACACATGAAAAACCAAACACATAATAAAATATTTTTTATCGTTATGGGTTTGGTTTTTTTCATTCCTATTTTTTCATGGGCACAATCCACGAATGATATTCAGTCAGTTATAGAACAAAAAAATAATGAAATAAAAGCATTGGAGTCTGAAATTGAAAGTTATCAAAATCAAGCAAATCAGTTATCTAGTAGCGCAAATGATTTGCAATCAGTGATAAACACATTAAATTTGAATGAAAAAAAACTGAGCACACAAATTCGTTTAACACAAAAAAATATCGAAAAAACTACTAATCAGCTCGTTCGTAATGAACAGGCTATATTGCAATTAGGAAAAGGGATTCAAAATAATACCAGTGCTATTGGGGACACCTTGAAAATTATGTATCAAAATGAATCAACAAGTCTCATAGAGGTATTACTGGCAAACAAGGGAATTTCTGAAATGTTTAGCGATATTTTCGAGGCACAAAAAATCGGTGAAAAACTACATGGTGTGGTAATTGCGATGCAAAAAACAAAAACAACTACTGAATCAGCACAAATTAATTTGCAAAAAACTCAGGCAGAATTATTACGACTAAAAAAAGAATTAGCTGATCAGGAAAAAATAATCGAAACAGAGCGAGTAGAAAAAGCTGTATTATTGCGTGAAACAAAAAACAAAGAATCCAATTACCGTAAACTGGTAGAAGAACGACAAAAACGCAAAACAGCATTGGACAATGAAATCCGTGAATATGAATCAAAACTGAAATTTTCTCTCGATAAAAAATCACTTCCCGCACCTGGTTCAGCGGTGTTGTCATGGCCAGTTGATAATGTACTCATCACACAAAAATTCGGTAAGACATCTGATTCGGGTAGGTTGTATACATCTGGCAGTCACAGTGGTGTAGATTTTAGAGCAACTGTAGGAACACCTGTATATGCTGTTGCGGACGGTGTGGTTGAAGGGACAGGAGATACTGATTTGGCATGTAACAAAGTATCATTCGGTAAATGGGTATTTATTCGTCATGATAATGGTTTAGCTAGTACATATGGTCACCTGTCATTAATCAAAGCAGTTCAAGGGTCACGGGTAAATCGTGGTGACCTGATAGCATATTCTGGTAACACGGGACGATCTACGGGGCCACACTTGCATCTGACTATATATGCTTCTATGGGTATTGGTGGTGATGAGGGTGCGCGTGTTTCTGAAAAGCCATCTATTTCATGTTCTGGTAAAATCTTGCGTCAGCCACTGGCTCCGGTAAACGCATATTTGGATCCTTTGTTATATTTCCCACGTGCAACTACAGCGATGTATAAAGAATCAAAGAATGAGTAATCACAAAAACAACAAAGAGGGAAATGCTACGCATTTCCCTCTTTGTTGTTTTTGTGATTACATCCGACGTATTTCACCATCGGATTCTTTAATCAATCCCTTCATTTCCATTTGTGATAATAAAATATTTGCTTTGTGTACGGGTATGTTCAGACTGCGTATAAGATTGCCACGTATAACAGGGGAGGTGAGTTTTTCTAATACCGTTTGTTCCTGCGGTGTACATTGACTGAATAAATCCATCATAGGTGTTTCGGTAATTTGAAAACCCAGTGCTTCCAAAATATCATTACTGCAGGTGATTGGTGTTGCACCCAGGCGTATTAATTCATTCGGTCCTTCACTCATATTACTGAGAATACTTCCTGGTACAGCGAGAACATCACGACCATATTCTGTAGCGAGTTTTGTGGTGATACGACTGCCTGATTTATGATTGGCTTCAATAATCAGTGTTGCTGGTGATACCCCAGCCATCAGGCGGTTACGCTGAGGAAATGTCCATAGTGCTGCCATTTGGTTGTCATCGTATTCAGAAATAATACAACCACCTGCATTTAAAATACGTTCTGCCAGAACATAGTTCGTTCGTGGATAGAGAGATTTTTCAGAAAGTCCAGAACCAGGAAATGCAATAGTGAGTAAGTTATTCATCAGTGCTGCTTCATGAGCGAGCCCATCGATACCGAGAGCGAGCCCAGAAATAATTACAATCGGATACCCACGCAATCCAGAGATGAGTTTTTCTAAAACATCTTTGCCATAATTCGTATAATTACGCGAACCTACAACTGTCAAAAAAACGAAATGGTCATTATCAGGAAAATTTCCCCGCATGAATAATCGTTTTGGTTTTTGTGGAATATGACCAAAATATTTTTCGATAAAACTATCATCGAGTTTGTAGATAGGGAAATCAGAAATGGGTTTCATGTTCTCTATAGTATACGTGAAATTCACATGATGACAATTTTAGGGTATACTCCGATTTATGAATGATCAAATCCAAAACCGTATTACCGAACTGGAAAACCTGATGTTTGATCCGGATTTTTGGAGTGATAAAATTCGCGCACAGGAAGTCTTGCGAGAAATTGAAGAATTAAAAACCAAACTAAATGGTGGTGGTAAATACGACAGTGGTAATGCAGTGCTTTCACTGTTCACAGGAGCAGGTGGAGACGATGCAGAAGACTTTACACGGATGCTTTACGAAATGTATCGCAAATATTGCGAGAATAAGGGTTGGCAAGTAATTATCACTGATGAAAGCCCGAACAGTGTCGGTGGATATCGGTCAATCAGTATGGAAATAGTTGGTAAAAATGCATACGGAACTCTGCGTAATGAATCAGGGGTACATAGATTGGTCCGTATGAGTCCGTTCAATGCAAAAGGTAAACGTAACACCAGTTTCAGTATGGTAGAAGTCCTCCCAAAATTTGAAAAACTAGAATACGCAATTCCCGAAACAGAAATTGAAACCAGTTTTGCGCGCAGTGGTGGAGCAGGAGGGCAAAATGTAAACAAACGCGAAACAGCTGTGCGTATGACACATATCCCGACAGGACTATCAGTACATGCAACGAACCAGCGTAGTCAGGAACAAAATCGTGATGAAGCTTTGAAATTATTATCTGCAAAGGTTTGGAAAAAATATGACGAAGACGAAAAATTGCGACAGCGCGGTATGGCAGTATCAACAACGGTAAATAATGAATGGGGTAGCCAGATTCGCAGTTATACATTGCATCCGTATAAATTGATCAAGGATCATAGAACAGGTTGCGAGACGGGGAATATCGAACGGGTATTATATGATGGGGAATTAGACGAATTCATAGATGCAGAAAAAAATTTGTAAAAGAAAGAGGGTGACATTTTAGTCACCACTCGAAAGTTTTTATCATTTCATATTTATGTATTTTTTTACTGAGTCACAAGGTACACAAGTATGCGAAACATCATTATATCCTGCAATATGTGCTTTAATCAAAGAAAAACATAATCCCGTCCTATGATCTTTAGTATAAATCATATCGGCTTTAATATCCTCAATTTCATTTTCACTTAGAGGTTTTGAACGAATGTCTTCATCGTTTGTGCAACTCATTAAAATACTAAAAATAAGTAAGGTAAATATAGAAATAGTTCTCATATAAAATTGTTATTTAGTTATACTACTACAGTATCATACTATAAATATATTGTCAAATATTTCCTAAAAAACCTTGTAATACAGGGTATTGGTATAATTCTGTCATTTTGCTATACTGTACCCATTATGATCATTACGTACCATCAAAAATCATTTATTAAACTCCAGACTGGTGACACGGTTATTGCTTTGGGACCTATTGCGAAAAACTCGACATTTAAAACGAGTGGTTTTGGTGCAGATATTGCAGTAATACCTATGAACAGTCCAGATTATAATGGATCGGAAACAGTGACCTATGCAGGTAAAGAACCATTTGTTATTGATGGTCCAGGAGAATATGAAATCGGTGGGATTATGTTTCGTGGGTTTCAAACACGAAGTATGGATGAAAAAGGAGCACTGACAAAAATAAATACTATTTATACATTTGATTTTGATGGTATGAATATTTGGTACATGGGTGCATTAGGAGAATCAGAAATCCCTGTCGAAGCAAAACAAGCTATCGGAGATGTAGATGTATTATTCATACCTATCGGGGGCAAAACTGTTTTGGATGCTGCAGCTGCACATAAACTTGCTGTTTCGTTTGCTCCAAAAATGATTATACCTCTTGATTTTGGATCAGATCAGGATAGTGATGCATTAAAACAATTCTTTAAATCTGCAAATAGTGAACAAGGAAAACCTCTTGATAAATTAACGATAAAATCTCGCGACTTGGCAGGTAAAACCCTGGACGTAGTAGTATTAGAATAATACGGTAATGTATTTCTTTTCATTACACAATAAAACACTTGTCCAGTACTCATGGGCAGGTATTTTTGGTATACTAATATATATAATTATTACTTTAATCTATTATCATCATGGCAAAAGAAACCCCAAAAAATCCGGAAACTCCTGAAATCGTTCCCCATGTAAACACTGTGGCGATGAATATTACGACTGAAATGCGCGAATCGTTTATCGCGTATTCTATGTCCGTGATTACTGCGCGCGCATTACCTGATGTACGTGACGGTTTGAAACCTGTGCATCGCCGTATCTTGTACGCTATGCATGATCTGGGGCTCAATGCGTCTGCAAAATTCCGTAAATCAGCTCTGGTAGTAGGAGAGGTTATTGGTAAATATCACCCTCACGGAGATACGGCAGTGTATGAATCAATGGTGGTAATGGCACAGGATTTTAAATTCCGATATCCGTTCATTTGGGGCCAAGGAAACTTTGGTTCTATCGATGGGGACAATGCCGCAGCGATGCGTTATACAGAAGCAAAGATGACAAAAATCGCAGGTGAATTGTTGCGAGACCTGGATAAAGACACGGTAGATTTCCGTCCGAACTATGATGCCAGTCAGAACGAACCGTCAGTGATGCCAGCAGCTGTTCCAGCACTCCTGCTTAACGGTACCATGGGTATTGCAGTAGGTATGGCGACCGACATACCACCACATAACCTTAGTGAAATTATTGATGCTACAGTAGCTATTATTGATGATCATTCTGTTACGAACAAGGATCTTATGCAATATGTGCAGGGACCTGATTTTCCATTGGGAGGAACTATTTATAACAAGTCCCATATCGAACATGCTTATGCAACAGGACGTGGCCCGGTGACGTGTCGTGGTAGTGCAGAGATAGTAGAACAAAAAAACGGTAGTTTCCAAATCATTATTACTTCAATACCATTCCGTACTCAGCGTAGTACCCTCATCGAAAAAATAGCAGAACTCGTAAGTGAGAAAAAAATAACCGAAATCAAGGCACTTCGTGATGAATCCACCAAGGATTTCCGTGTGGTAATCGACCTCAAGGCTGGAGCAAATCCACAAAAGGTACTCAACTATTTATATAAACACACACAGCTCCAGCAGAACTTTAACTTTAACATGGTAGTACTTGTTGCAGGTGTTCCACAGACATTATCGTTGCGTGATATTTTAGGATACTTTATCGAACATCGCCAAGAAATTGTGAGACGTCGTACTGAATTTGATTTAAAACGAGCAGAGGCTCGGGCACATATATTAGAAGGGCTTAAAATCGCACTTGATCATATCGACGAAGTTATCAAAATTATCAAAGCATCGAAAGACACTGACGAGGCTCGAACAAATTTGATAAAACGATTCAAGTTTTCTGAAATTCAGGCAAATGCAATCTTGGATATGAAATTAAACAAGTTAGCAAGTTTGGAACGTAAAAAACTCGAAGATGAATTAACAGAGATCAAGAAATTTATTGCATCACTCCTTGCACTCCTTGCAAGTCCAGAGAAGATGCTTGCCGTGATTCGTGCTGAACTTCTTGAAATACGCGATAAATATGCTGATGAACGTCGTACACGAGTAGTCGCAAAAGCAATTGACGCTATTAATGACGAAGATCTCATTCCTGATGAAGAATCTGCATTGGTGTATACATCGGGTGGATATATTAAACGTACTAGTCCATCAGAATACCGATCTCAAAAACGTGGTGGAGTAGGGGTCGTGGATATTGATACCAAAGAAGAAGATGTGGTAACACATTTACTTACGACGTCGACACATAGTGATTTGTTGTTCTTTACCGACATGGGCAAGGTGTATCAAATGAAAATGTATGATATTCCTGAAGGCCGTCGTGCAACACGTGGAAAATCTATTATGAATTTCTTGCAAATTTCTGACAAAGAACGTGTGACATCAATATTACCTGTACCAAAAGGAAACCAAATTACGGGACAATCACTCTTCTTTGTAACGAAACGTGGAACTATCAAGAAAGTTTCTGCAGATAGTTTCAATAATGTTCGTCGTAGTGGATTATTAGCTATTAATCTGAATGATGGTGATACGTTACTTGGTACTATGATGACAAAACCTACTGACACCGTAGTATTGGTTACTGCAGATGGTCAATCAATCAGATTTGCAGCAACTGATGTGCGTGACATGGGGCGTGCTGCTGCTGGTGTTCGTGGTATTGATCTTGATAAAAATGATACCGTTGTTGGTTTGGGTGTTGTGGATCCTGATATGAAAAATCCGACACTGATGGTTATGTCAGATCATGGATATGGAAAACGTACACCAATAGATGAGTACAAGATTCAGAAACGTGGTGGTAGTGGTATTAAAACTGCAAATGTTACTGACAAAACTGGTGCTATTGTAGGAGCAAATATCGTGACTGATGACCACAGTGAACTGATAGCAATATCAGCAAAATCACAGGTTATTCGTACCGAAACAGATAGTATACCGGTTCTAGGTCGTGCAACCCAAGGTGTCCGAGTCATGAAATTACGTGAAGGAGACAGTTTGGCGAGTGTGACCGTTATGTAAAATAATAAAAACCCAAAAACAACAGAGGCAAAATCCGTAGGATTTTGCCTCTGTTGTTTTTGGGTTTTTATGCTATAATCGCCCTATATGTCTATGCCACCATTTAACAAATTTACCACCCGGGCTCGTGATGCGATAAAACGATCACATGAACTGGCATTGGAACGAGGTGACCATTATGTGAGTACGTTTCATTTGCTTGCTGCACTTATTACCCAGGATAATAGTCCAGTACTTTCTATATTGGAGCGTTGTGGTGTAAACTTGACTGAATTGACCGATCAAACCATGGAAGAAATAGAGACAGATTTTACTATGGGTAATGTCATGGAAGATTTTCAAATGTTTTTGACCGAAGACCTTGCAAAGGTTATTGAATCATCTCTTGCAATTGCTGCAGGAGCCAAAGAACCATATGTTAGTGTTGAACATCTCTTCTTATCACTCTTGGCAAATGTTTGCGAAGCAAGAGATTTCTTGCAAAAATTTTCTATAAACCACGAAACCGTGACTCAGGCATTGATAACACTCCAAGCAGATCAAAAAAACAACCCAGAGGCTATACCACCATTTCGTATATTATCAAAATATTCTCGCAACCTGACCGAACTGGCATCTATGGATAAATTGGATCCTGTAATTGGACGTGATCGTGAAATCATGCGTGTGATAGAAATCCTTGCAAGACGTACAAAAAATAATCCTATTCTTATCGGAGAACCTGGAACAGGTAAAACAGCTATTGCCGAAGGTCTCGCTATTCGTATGGCAAAAAATGATGTGCCTGAATCACTTCGTGGTAAGGATTTGTTTTTGCTTGATATGGGATTACTTGTTGCGGGAACAAAATACCGTGGAGAATTTGAAGAACGTCTCAAAGGAATTATGAAAGAACTTGTTGTTTCTGCAGGACGTGCAGTACTATTTATCGATGAAATCCATACCTTGATTGGTGCGGGTGGTGGCGAGGGATCGATGGATGCAGCAAATATTCTCAAACCTGCACTTGCTCGTGGAGAAATTCGTGCAATAGGTGAAACCACTATTAATGAATATCAAAAATATTTTGAAAAAGACCCTGCGCTTGCTCGACGTTTTCAACCGATATACGTGAATGAACCATCAACCGAAGACACGATTGCAATACTTCGTGGACTCCGTTCAAAATATGAATTATTCCACGGAGTACATATTACCGAAGAAGCAATTTTAGCTGCAGTGAATCTATCAACACGATATATTACGAACAGATTTTTACCTGATAAAGCAGTTGACTTGATTGACGAAGCAGCTGCAGGACTGAAAATATCACTAGAAAACAAACCACCCGAATTGGATACTGGGCATCGCACGATTACTCGACTAGAAATCGAACGAGAAGGATTACAACATGATACGAATCATGATGAATATCGCGAAACAGCTATAAAACGAGACAAGGAAATTGAGCGAGAAATAGCCGATGTACGTGAACATACCAGTGATCTAGAAATGCGATGGAATACCGAACGAGAAATACTGGGTGAAATTAAGAAAATTCAATCAGAAATAGTTACGCTTCGTCACGAGGCAGATACTGCAGAACAAAATGCAGATTTAGGAACCGTTGCAGAAATCCGTTATGGTAAAATCCCTGCATGTGAAAAAAACCTGGTAACATTGCGAACACGTTTGAAAAAAATAAAATCTAGTCATAGACTATTACGTGAAGAAATTAATGCAGAAGACATTGCACGAGTGGTTGCAAAATGGACGAACATCCCTGTAGCACGTATGTTGTCAGGTGAAACAGAAAAACTGATTCACATGGAAGCAGAATTAAAAAAACGAGTAAAAGGTCAAGATAATGCAATAGAAAAAATCTCGCATGCTATACGTCGGTCACGTGTAGGTGTTTCAGACCCACGGCGTCCTATTGGTTCATTTATGTTTTTAGGTCCTACAGGTGTTGGAAAAACAGAATTGACCAAGGCGTTGACTCAGTTTATGTTTGATGATGAATCCGCGATGATTCGTGTAGACATGTCAGAATTCATGGAAAAACATTCTGTATCAAAACTGATTGGTGCTGCCCCGGGATATGTAGGGTACGAAGAATCAGGAAAATTTATAGAATCAGTTCGTCATAAACCATATTCAGTAATATTATTTGATGAGGTAGAAAAAGCTCATCCTGATGTGTTTAACATATTATTACAAGTATTAGATGACGGACGTCTCACTGATGGTAAGGGTCGTGTAGTGAATTTTAAAAACACGATTATCATCATGACATCGAATATTGGTTCACAACATATTCAAAAAATGCAGAGTATTGGTTTCACTGATAAAGATGCATCAGCAGATTATCTGGTAACCAAAGATCGTGTTATGGATAGTTTAAAGGAATTTTTCCGTCCAGAGTTCTTGAATCGTATTGATGAGATAATTGTATTCGATACATTATCACGTGATCAAATACGTGATATTGTCCGTGTCAGAGTACAGGATATATTCCAACGTATTGCCGACAAGGGAATTAATATGAATGTTACTGAACCTGTGTATGATTATCTCGCAGAGCGTGGATATGATCCACAGTTCGGTGCACGACCATTGAATCGATTGATTCAAACAGATATTTTGAATCATGTTGCAACATTAATATTGGGCAATCATGTTGGTTCAGGGGATACTCTGGTAATAGATATTAAAAAAGGAAACCTGGTGTTCGATGTAAAGAAAAAGAAAACCAGATCACCAGTTAAAGTAGAAGATCTATTTGCAGAAAAAAAGGTATAATATATTGATTTTTAGTGAGGAGTATGATAGTCTATGGACGCGTGTATATCACGTGTTCATATGCGTCGGTGGTAGAGTGGTCAAATACAACAGACTG
>CAZGCO010000005.1:7044-7458 GCA_964524475.1 uncultured Candidatus Saccharibacteria bacterium | reverse complement strand
GTCGCCTCCGGGCTACGAAGGTTCAAATCCTTCCCGGCGCACCAACAAAAATCCCTTTCGGGATTTTTGTTTTCGTGTAGAATATAGTCATATATGAAACAGAAATTACAAAAAACATCCGGAAATATACGCACCACATGGAATATGGAACTCATGTATCGCAGTCACACCGACCCACAGATCGAACGTGATATGCGTCAGATAGAAACATCGTGTGAGTCATTTGCAAAGAAATGGGGTACAGACAATGGATACTTACAGAATATGGCGAAACTCCTCGTGTCTCTGGATGATTACAAAAAATTACAACATGTCATCGGTGATGTAAAACCGGTGAGTTATTTTATGTTGTCTCGTGATATCGACATGGCGAATCCTGTATATGCAGGACGGATAGCACAGTTGCAAGAGCGT